>DASUNE010000076.1:0-5189 GCA_036277315.1 Sulfuricurvum sp. | reverse complement strand
GCAAAAATCGTTGCTCCATGGCGACCGATCTGATTGGAAACAATGATCGTATCGGTTTCACTGACACAGTTTGAGGATATCCCGCTTTTTTGAACGACACCGATCCCCGTTGTATTGATAAATATCTTATCGACACTTCCGCGCGGGACGACTTTGGTATCTCCGCAGACGATTAAAGCGTCATTAATCTCAAGCTCTTTTTTCATGGATACGACAATCGTCTCCAAATCAGTAACCGCAAATCCCTCTTCGACTATTACCGCACACGTCATATAGGCAGGCTTCGCCCCCATCATTGCCAAATCGTTGCACGTTCCGCAAATGCTTAATTTCCCAATGTCCCCGCCATCAAAAAAGATGGGGCTTACGGTAAAACTGTCGGTCGTAAACGCCAAACGTCCGCCGTCGATAATCGCGGCATCTTCGCTTTTCTCCAAAATCTCGTTTTTGAAATGTTTGAAAAAGATTTTGCTAATCAGTTCGGCGTTTTCGGCTCCGCCGTTGCCTTGGGCTAAGGTAATTGTTTTTGTCATAATAAATTCCCGTATTTATAATACGCGGCACACGCCCCCTCTGAGCTGACCATACAGCTGCCCAACGGAGAACTTGGCTTGCAAGCGGTTCCAAACACACTGCACTCTTGCGGTTTAGCCAATCCGCGTAAAATGTCTCCGCAGATGCAGAGCTTATGATCATCGATCTCCTCGTAAGGGAGAATAGCTTTGTATATTACTTCAGCATCATATGCGGCATACTCATCACGCAATTTCAGGGCACTGTTGGGTATATGCCCTATTCCTCTCCATTTGAACAAATCGACTTTTTCAAAATACTTTTCTATAAGCGCTTGGGCCTTCAGATTTCCCTCATAGGTCACTAATCGTTTGTATTGCACTTCCAGATCACTGCGCCCTTCATTGAACTGCTTGACGATCATGTAGATCGATTCCATCACATCGACCGGCTCAAATCCTGAAACAACGACGGGAATATGGTACTTTGTAGGGAATATTTCGTAGATTTTTGCCCCGCTGATCACACTGACATGTGCAGGACCGATAAACGCATCGATGCAGTGGGTATCATCACGCCCTTCAATCAACAACTCCATGGCTTCGGGAACGGTGACATGGTTAATATGAAAAAAGATATTTTTGATATCCTGCCTTAGTACACTATCAATGAGAGCTGCTGTCATAGGCGTCGTTGTCTCAAAACCAATCGCGAAAAAGATGATTTTTTTGTCGGGATTTTCCTCGGCTACTTTAAGCGCATCCATCGGCGAATAAACGTACCGAACGTCTGCCCCTTTGGCTCTGGCATCTTGCAGCGATCCGAGACTTCCTGGGACTTTGATCATATCACCCAGTGTCAGTAAAATGACATCACTTTGCATGGAAAGAGCATACGCATGATCAATACGCTCTTTGGGCATAATGCACACGGGGCATCCTGGACCATGGATAAAATTGATATTTTTGGGGAGCAGCTGCGTAAGACCGTATTTCATAATCGTGTGGGTATGTCCTCCGCACACTTCCATGATGCTTATGGTTCGGGGGAGCTTTTGAGCCTCTTGGGCTATTCGTTTTTGAAACCCTTTAATAACCTCAGGATCTCTAAATCCGTCGTATAAATCTTTGAGCTGCAATGAACTCATATACTCTCTCGGTTTGAACAGTGATCATTATCCAGCACCAATTGACGCCTCTCTTCTTCATCGAGCTTCTCGATAATCTCTTGATAGACCTGCAACGATTCCATCGCGTCTTCTTCATCGATCTTACTCATAATAAATCCGATATGAAGCAATACGTAATCGCCGATTTGAACCGATCCCTCTTCCATCAGATCCAAACTCGCACTTCTCTGTATCCCCATCGTATCGACCGTAGCCATATTATTGTTCGCGTCAATACTGACTACTTTTGAAGGTATCGATAAACACATCGTTTAGGTTCTCATCTTTCGTTTAAATTCAATCCACTCGATCACGCGTCGAACCGTTGCTTCATCGTTAACGTTAACCTCTAAAATATCGACATTGGGTTTGATTCTTCGTGCTTCGGCGCGTTCATGCTCCATGTCGTATTTAAAATAGGGGAGCAGATCGATTTTGGTAAAAAGTATCAAATCGGCTTGACGGAACATCACCGGATATTTGGCAATCTTGTCTTCCCCCTCAGGGATGGAAACCAATACAATATTGAGATGCGAGCCCACATCGTAGCTCGCCGGACAGACAAGGTTGCCCACATTTTCGATAAAACAAACGTCTAAATCGGCGATGGGAAGATCATGCAGCCCTTTATGAACCATAAACGCATCCAAATGGCACGCACTCCCTGTTTGAATCTGTACAGCACTGATCCCTTTGGCGATAAGACGATCCGCATCACGTGATGTCTCCAAATCCCCTTCAATGACCCCAAATTTAAAAGGAGCCACTCCGGCCATTGCTTCTAACAGTGCCGTTTTCCCGCTTCCAGGTGAACTCATAAGATTAATCGCGAGGACATGATGATCGTCAAAATGTTCACGATTGTGCTGCGCTTCATGATCATTTTTGTCCAAAATCTTCTTAATCACATCAATCGTTTTTTTATCATTGAGCTGTGGATTATGGTGCAGTGTCTCATGCGCCGCATGATGGCTATGAGAATGGTGATCGTGACCCGTGTGATCATGATGGTGACCGTCGTGGTGATGATCATGATTATGATCATGCACAGTAATAGAGCATCCGCAATCTTTGCACATTAAAAATCTCCTACTTTAAGCTAATAACATATTTCCGCCCACAAGGAGCGAAAGTATTCCGACTGCCGCAAAAACTCGGCGCACATTTTTGATGGTCGTTAAAATATCTTTATTGATCCATAAAATGACCAAACCAAAACTGAAAAATACGACCATAACGCCCGCAATAAATGCCAAAACCATTGACGCGTCAACCGCTTGACCCTGAAGAACACCGAGGGTAACCAGCATACCGCGCACTCCCCCAATCCCCATTAAGACACCGACACTGAATGCCGATGTAGCAGATGATTCATGTTGGTGTTCATCCCCAAACCAAATGTGTACATGTTTTTTGTGATTGTGGGTATGAGAACGCAAATGGATTTTATTGAAATAGACCATCATGAGTAAATAAACCCCTATAGAGAGGATCACACCGGAGGCAATCATATCCCCATACGCTAATATCTCTTCAGAAATGGCAGTGTACTGTAGAATTTTTGCGAATACAAAAAGCATTATCCCATGACCTACGGCAAAAGCACCTACGGTCAAAAAGGTTTTTTTAGCCTCTTTACCGATCGAAAAATCCGCAATAGCAGTCAAATGATCGGGCCCGAAAGCATGTAAAATGCCGTACCAAAAAATCACTGCCATTCCCACTTCCATGCTATCCTCGCTCGTATGAATAATTATTCAGGTGAACGATTATAGAACAATAGAGTAAAAAAAAACTAAAATACATCTTATTCAAAAGTTTATCGCTAGAACAAGGATCATAATGAGCGTGCATAATAGAGTTGTCCCAAGGCTATTCCACCGTCATTGATAGGGGTTCGTTTTTGGAAATAAGTTTTGCGCCCTTTTGCTTCCAACCGCTTGACACAAAGAGACAAAAGAGTCTTGTTTTGAAAAACCCCGCCGCTAAAGACAATGCCAAGATCAGAATAGTCATCCGCATAGTGTTCAATGATTTTTACCAATGTGTTTATAAACCCTGTTGCAATAGAGGCGTATTCTTTTGATTGCGCCAAACGGACGATGTGTCGAATCATAATACTAAGATCGATCACACCCCCAGCAATGGTATAATCAAAACAGATATCCATATCAAAAATATAAAGCTCTTCCAATCGTCGCCCCGTCTCCCCTTCATACGCGTTTTCATGGAGTATGTCGCAAAACGATGCAAGGGCATCAAAGACTCTGCCCATCGAGGAGCACAACGGTGCATTGATCCCTTTTTCCCATACGGTATGATAGAGTGCAATTTCATTGGATTTGAAAGTGTCCAAGAAAGGAAGATTCAGCTCTCTTATCTCTTCTAAGGTATACATCTCAAACAACAAAGCCAAAGCAACCCGTTTAGGCTCTTTAATCGCCTTTTCACCGCCCAAAAGACGAAACGGTTTAAGATGTCCAATGCGCTCATATTTAGTAATATTAGCAATAAAGATCTCCCCTCCCCAAATCGTCCCGTCATCCCCGTATCCCGTTCCATCAAAACAAAAGGCCAGTACGTCTTCCTTTAACTCAAACTCAGCCATACACGCAAGCGCATGGGCATAATGGTGCTGCACCTCGATAATCTTAACCCCTTGACTCTTTGCCCAATAAGTCGTGAAATATTCAGGATGTTTATCGCAGACGATCACATCAGGTTCAAAATCATAAAAGCGTTTAAAGGTCTCAACACTGCGTTGAAAATACTCCATAGCATCAATACCGTGAATATCTCCGATATGAGGGCTGAGAATCATTTTATCCTCATACGACACGCCGATAGAATTTTTTTGCTGAGCACCGACGGCTAATATTTTTAATTCGGTAGAGGAACTGTGATTCAACGAATAAGGGGCATATCCCCGTCCAAGTCTAAGGGTTGTACGGCGTTCTTGCACCATTTGCACAATCGAATCATCAACCGCATTCACAATCTCACGGTCAAAATCGACAATAAAATCAACAATATCTCCCAAATGCTCATGAAGCTCTTGAGCATTGCGGATGATCGGTTCATCACTTCGATTAGCGCTTGTCGCGACCAATGGAAACGATACATGATCAAACAATAGATGATGTAAAGGGGCATAAGCAATCATAGCACCTACGGTATCAATATCGGGAGCAATAGTAGGAGCCAACGGGTTATTCCCATTTTTGACTAAAACAATCGGTCTCTCTTTGGAGTTTAACAGCTCCTTTTCCGGCTCATTGGGAGAAAGATATTCACAAAGGTGACTCATGGTCGCAAACATCACCGCAAGCGGTTTTTTAGGGCGTTTTTTCCGTATCCGCAGTGCTGCTACCGCCTCCTCGTTTATTGCATTACACATAAGATGAAATCCGCCGATCCCTTTAATGGCAACGATAAAGCCCCTTTGCAATAGCTCTGCTGCCTTTTCAATGACTTTATCCCCCTGAAAAACAATCTTTGACTCTTTATC
>DASUNE010000075.1:0-4244 GCA_036277315.1 Sulfuricurvum sp. | reverse complement strand
ATTGATAATCTCTACACGTGTTGTCATCCCAACTCCTTTGTTTCATTATGATATTAGCCGCAAGGGCACCAATTCTTCTACGGTATGCAAAAATCTCAAAAAAGTAGTGACCTACGCCTCCCCTTCTTGAGATTGCTGGGCTTTTAGAGCGTCCCGTTGCGCACGATGTTCTTTGATCCATCGCAGCTCTTCCGCGACCTCATCGTATCCGTCATACTCTGCGGCACTTTCCAATTCTGCTTCGCGGCAGCCGTAAGTTTCACCTTCTTCGATAAAATGGACCTCATAGATACGGATAACCTGCAAAAAATCGCCGATATGTTTGACATACCCTTCGGCACCGGGATAGACTAAAATCTCATCCGGCCCTCTAAATGGATTGGAACCGTCATTTCGGATCGGTTTTTTAATCCTTACACGCTGACCTAAGCGAAAGGTCGGCAGAATCTCATCTCTAGTTGAAGCTGATATCTGGCTGGCTTGTGCATGCGTGAACTCCATGACTGACCTCCTCTACATCATTACAGCTGCTGGATGTGGAGCAGGTGCCGCAAGCACTTGGTTTATCAAACATCTCCCAAACATCTGCCGCCGATGGGCTGTAACCGTTTTCAAAATTTTTATACACACTGATAAGGGCAAATTTATAGTATTCCAGCAGTTTTGTATCACTGCCCCAGTCATTGCCTTTTGCTTTTTCAACCATTTCACCGAATCTTTTCATTATGTGAAACCGTTTTACATACACTAAGCGTTCATCATATTCAATATCAAAAAACTCGAAAAACTCCTCGGTATCGGTAAGTTTCTCAAAATCGGCCAACGTTCCCATCGCATACTCCTTATAGTTTCATTTCATCTTTGAGCTGATTAGCCCATGTGACAACTCTGTCTTGCGTCAACTCTTCTTGGTTAACATCATCAATCCCTAGTCCGCAGAATTTATCCCCTCTTTGCGCCAGTGAGAATTTATAGGTGTAACCATCTGTAGGTGTATACCCATACGGTTGCGCTCCCAGAGAAACAAACAGATCATTCATTTTTCCAAGTGCGCTCAAAAAATGTTCCCCATGTGTTTTTTGATCGCCGGCACCAAAAAATGCCACTTTCTTCCCACTCAGATCAGGACGTTCGTTATCAAGATCATAGAGTGGATCAACCCAGTCACGCTGAGGATCACCCTGCCCCCATGTTGATGAACCGATTAGCAGCACATCAAAATTTTCAAACTGCTCAATGCCGTCATAATCTTCTTCCATATCAATCAGCTCAGCCCCTGAAAACTGTTCTTCCAAAAGCTCAGCCGCACTGCGCGTTACACCACTGCTGCTACCGAAAAAAATACCTACTTTAGACATGATTACGCTCCTATCCCGCTGCATGGTTTGTATTGCTCATAGATCGCAATCGCTTTTGCTAAATTCTTGTCCCCTTCTTCAAACAATGCGTCCAGAGTGCGGAAACTAAAACGGTGAGCATCTTTAAAATACTTGTCCACGATACAAATACGATCGGTCAGAACTGCACATCGTCCAAATCCCTCATGGCTCATCTCCATGATAACGTTACACACAACACCAGTTGTCCGTTCAAATGACAATGCTATTGCTTTGTAAATCATCTTGATATCATTGATCATCATCTCATCTATATCCGCAATGACAGGAACTGCTTTGAGCTCCTCTTTTGTTTTGACATATTTTTTTATCAAAAGCTCTTCATCGCTGATGCGAGCCCAATTTCCAAACTGATCCAATGCTCTAATCTGACGGATCAACTCAACCCCAAAAGGATTCATTACTTTTTCTGCTTCCATATTATTCTCCTTGTGCCCATCTGTCTTGTCGTATATCGTGTTCTGTTGTCATTTGTATGATCTGTTTTACCCATGGCGGCGGATTGCCGTTGATCATAGTCACCAACTCGTTGAGCACATCCACTATCAGTGTCGACTCATTGACCTTCATCGGGTGGATTCCGGCACGGATAACTTTTGCCGCTGCCGTGCCCCCTATACTCTCGGAATACATGATATTGATCCCCTTTAGAGCACGAACACGAAAATCCGTTTTATCATCATCTTCGAAATTAGAGGTATCCGTTTTGATCACTTCGGAGAGTTCAAATCCGTCTTTGGAGACGTTATAGACTACAAACTTTTTTGCACCTCCGAAGTGGGCGTTGATCTCTTCCATGTCTTTGGTCGCAAAAGCAACTTTCATCGCATTATTCATCGTACCATTCCCCTCAATCGTGATTTTAGTGTTCATGTTTCACCTTTCTCAATGTATTCGCAATTTCAAATAAAAAGTAAGTGCTTCCCTCATACAGCTGATCATGCTTGAGCTGGTTTCCCAACTCTTCGTAATTAGGGAATCCCCGAATCACCAATGCCGTATCGTGATACATATGCAAGATTCGTTCTGCATGAAAATTACTGATCACCATGTCCGCACCTTCAAAAAAGTTACGTGCATCTTCCAAGTCACCAACGAACACATTCTCCGAATCAATTGTCTGAAGAACCTCGCTAAACGTCGTTGAGACTGCCGCATCAACTGTTCCGCCAACACTGCGTATCAGCGCACACATACCGGCAAGCATATCCGGCTCACCCGTAACAACAAAGTGGGAACTTCCGATGAGGAAATGGGAATCGAGCATCGCATCTTGTAACCGTGCGCGCCATCGCTTGATGAGTGGTTTTGGATTAGTATGTCGGATTTTCATCAGTGCCGCGACAAAATTGTCGCACTCGACCAAACCCATCAAATGATCAAAATGAAGATGCTCAATAGCAGGATTTTTTTTCTGTAAAACGGACGCCGACTTTTTCATCGACTGCCCGATGGTGATCACCGTTGCAGAGGTGCCAAGAGTACGTATCTCATCCACCGTGATACCGCCATTGGCCAGTTTTCCCTGCCCCTCTTCCCAATAACCGTCCAAAGAGGTGGAGAGATCAGGGATAGCATACGTCTCAAATCCGAAATCCTCGCACATTTCTTTGATCTTTTCGATCTCTATGGGCTGCATACTCACATGGGGCAATATTACGAGCTTATTGGGTTTTACCATGGTTGTACTCAGGGTGAGCTGATCGATCATCGCACTCACAGTCAACGCCCAACCGCTCTCCAATCCCCCCTCGTAATCGGGAGTATTGACGAATACATAAGGGATTTCGATATGCCCTCCGACACCGCGTACATCATCCCCTTTGGTTTCTGTTAGACCTGTTGTATGCAGACCTATCATTGAGGGTTTGAGGTTTTTTTCTTTGTTTTGGATGTTTTCTATCGCCATAAGTATCGAGTAGTCACCGCCATCCAGTACCGCCGTAATATCGCTGACCGAAGTGTTACGCACGGCGATGGGTTCATTGAAATGACGGGTAAAAAAGACCTTCGTATACGAGGCACAGCCTTGGGCACCATGCATCAAAGCCATACAGTCTTTGACCCCTAAATAGGCAAGCGTTGCCCCCATAGGCTGGGAGTGTTTGATCGGGTTGACTTGCAGAGGTTTGTGTTCGTGTTTGCTGAGGGAGAATTCCATTAGTTTATCTCCCACGGTGCCGCTTTGCCGACATTGGCAAAGACGGGATTTTTGAAGGCGTATTTCAAATCCTCCGCCAGATTTAGCAATCCGCCGTATCCGCCGTAACTCGTTTTCTTCTCCTGATTGACGTCAATAAAGGAGATTTTTTTCTTGATCGCGGTGTAGAGACTACGCCCTCCGGCTAGGAGGATATGAGCCCCTCTCTCATCGATCACTTTTCCCTGCTCCGATGCGGGGGCTTTCATCAAGACGCCGCCTTCACCCAGATACTCGCGCGCTTTGTCGATGTCATCTTGCGTCGATTTGGCGATGCTGGTCGCAACCACTTCAATCCCTAAATCCTGCAATCCCGAAGCAATCGACCATGCTTTGTTCCCACCTGTGTTGAGAACCGCTTTTTTCCCTGCGAACATCTCACGATACGGGATGAGTGCTGTTTCCAGTTCTTCTTCGGCTTGCGCAATCACCGCTTCGGCACGTGCGATGAGTTCGGGACATCCCAGTGCGGTAACGATCTCACGTATAGCGAATGAGGTATCGCGTTTACCGTAAAACGAAACCGATATCCAAGGAATACCATATTGTTCATTCATTTTACGTGTCAGCGTGATGAGGGATTTGGCGCAGACGATAACGTTGAGTTTCGCGCGATGCGCGGTACGGATATCGCCCACACGACCATC
>DASUNE010000074.1:0-10171 GCA_036277315.1 Sulfuricurvum sp. | reverse complement strand
AGCAATATCGCAAAAAGTATCATGCTTTCGAATGCGTAAAAAGTCCCTGAATTGTTATGCTGAAACGGCAATCCCCCGGTATTCATCCCAAAAAATCCAACGGCAAGATTAAGCGGTAAAAAGATGACTGAGACAATGGTTAGGATGTAAATACTGCGATTCATTCTATCGTTGGATCGAAGATTGTAATAGCGATAGAGGTCATCAAGCTGATTGTTAGCAGCAATGGTAGAGCGCAGTGTTCGCTCCAGGTGCTCTAGTAAGTCGCCAAATTCATTTTGAAAACTCTCTTCGGTCAGTTTTGATTTCGTGATAAACAACCCAAACGTATCCACGGCTTTGATAATGACCCTCTCAGAACGGGACAGCTCTTTTTTAAGTCCATGCCATCTGTCCATTAGGATGGGATCACTATGTTTATAGAGACTCTCTTCGAGAAAGGCTATTTTGTCTTGAGCCATATCGATGTCATCCATGAGGGTATTGATCTTGGTATCTAAAAAATGGTATAGATCTTCCATCCCATTTGGATAGCGGATTAATTCATTTGTTTTTTTATCGTAATAATAAATGGCATTTTTAATCATCACAAAACTGTAGGAAAAAAATCTCCCCTTCATATTCCAAATTTCCGGCAGTCGAAGAGATAAAATATTGGTTTTTCCCGCCCAGAGTTCGGGGAGTCTCAAGATTAAAATTTGATAATCGCTAAAGCTCTCATAGGTGGAAGGATGCATCGGATTTTGAAGATCTTTAACATGGAGCTCATGAAGATGAATATTATTGATTTCCGTCATTGCTTACTCTCCTTTAATGGCTCGTTCCATGTCCCGCTTAAGGCTTTTCTCTTTTAGATCATCCCGTTTGTCGTAGAGTTTTTTCCCTTTTGCAATGGCGATTTGGATTTTGAAAATATTTCGGTCGTTAAGGTATAGGCTCAAGGGTATAAGGGTAAATCCCTCTTTCTCAACGGCTTTAAACATTTTCTCAATTTGTTTTTTGTGGAGTAAAAGTTTGCGCGCTCCTCGTTCTTCATGGGCATAGTAATGGTGCGTTGTGTCTAAAACACCGATATGAACATTAAAAAGAAAGGCTTCACCCCGGACAATTTTGATAAAACCGTCTTTGAGATTAACGCGCTTGTCGCGCAGGGCTTTTACTTCCGAGCCTTGCAGAACCAGACCCGCTTCGTATTTTTCTTCGATGTGGAAATCGAAATAGGCTTTTTTATTATTGGCTATGGTTTCGCCCATCATTATTCCTTACTTCTAAAAAAACTGCTGCCGCTGCCGGAAAAAAACCATCCCTCTTTTTCAGAAAGTTCCGGATACGCTTCCAAAGCGGCTGCGTAAAGGTCATTGGCTTCTATTGGCTTCATGGATGCCAGAATCTCTCTTGATGATGTTGCTTCAAGACGGGATGCTTCCGCAGCGCTTATGGGAGCATAGAGGTGCTCTCGGTAATGACGATAGACCGCAGGGGTACTGATTTGGATGGCGGGTGTGACGACCTCAAAATCAATCAGTTTCTCATTAAAGTTCTCGACGATTTCTCCGATTCCCGTGACATTGGCACTTTGGTAGTCATAAAGGAAAAAGGGGACATCGGCTCCGACATGGACCCCGATATCACACAGCTCGTCCATACTCAAACCTAAATCCAGTTCTTCATTGCACATCCGTAAAAAAGTTGCGGCATCCGAACTTCCGCCGCCAAGACCCGCAAAAGAAGGGATTTTTTTATCCACACACACGGCATGATTTTCCATCCAATCGGAGAGTTTATGGGAGCGCGTTGCAGCCAGTAGATGCTTATAGGCTTTATAGATGGTATTGGAATGGACTTCGCAGTCAAAAGAGCCTCGAATCTCAAATTCAGGGGTTGATTTTGGTTCAAACCACAGGGTGTCATAAAGATGATTGACCCGCATAAAGCGTGATGTCAGGGTATGGTAATTTTCGCGCATGCCTGTGATTTTGAGAAAAATATTGACTTTGGCAAAAGCTTTGTATCGTTTCATAATTTGAATTTTTTGGCAAGCTGATGCAAGAGGGAGTCGTCTTGTACGGTAGATGCCGCTTTGTTAGAATCCGCTACTGCTCCGATGAGTTCATTTCGTAAAACTCGAATATCATGGGGAGCTTCGATGCCCAGTTTGACAACCCCTTTGTCGATAGCGACTACTTTGACGACGATAGAGTCGCCTATGAGTATGGATTCATCGAGCTTGCGGGAGAGTATTAACATGCTTCAACCTTATTTAGGAGATAGTGAACCTTCTCATCGGTAATTTCGATGATCGAGATGGTTTCATCGTTGTCGATCCAGTAGGTCCCGTTCGCGGAGACCTCAAAAAGGTTGCGATCCAAGGGCTGACCTAAAAGAACGGTTTCTTTAGTCCCATTATAGCATTTTTTTGGGATTGCAAGGGCTGTTTTAATGTCGATTTCTTTTTCATCGTCAAAGACAAATATCCCTTCGTTGAGTCGCTCCAGCGCACTAAGCGAGCCGGAACAGCCGAGGGTATCGGCAATCATCTCACCCAAGGAGCGAATATAGCTCCCCTCTGAAACGGTTGCTTCAAATGTGACAAATGGGTGGCAGTAGTGGATCAGTTTGATCTCATGGATGGTTGACGTAACGCTTTTGAGCTCCACCTCGATACCGGCACGCGCGAATTCGTAGGCACGTTTGCCGTTAAGCCGTTTTGCACTGAACTTTGGAGGCAGATAGGTGAGTTCACCTTGAAGCGATTCGATTACGGTTTTAAGTTTGTCAAGAGCAATGGGCTCAATAGAATCGATTTGCTCTATCCCTTCAATATCCAGTGTTGGGGAGTAGGCACCAAGCCATAAGGTCGCCCGGTAGCGTTTGGGTGTTTTATTCAAAAAACGAAAAAGCCTGCCGTGATTGCCAAAAGCGACGATAAGTACCCCTTTGGCAAAAGGATCAAGAGTCCCTGAAAAGCCCGCTTTTTTGACACCGTAGCGGCGTTTAATGCGTCCCAAATAATGATTCGAGCTGATTCCGGTGGGTTTGGTTACAACAAAAAGACGATTCAAATTACAACTTCTCCACAAAGGAAGCCAAAATATCCCGTTTGCTTCCACCAAAATTGATGAGCAGTTTGAATTCACGCCCTGACTTACTGACTCCTTCAACCCGTCCTGCTCCGAAGATTTTGTGGCGCACTAAATCCCCTTTTTTATAGGCGGTATTTTTTTCGAGTTTTAAAGAGCCTTCGCACAGTCCCGCTTCATTGATAAAACGGCTTTTTTGCAACTCGGTTCGACGCCCTTTGTAAAACCGGCTATTGACGCTCGATAGGGTGAGATTGCTTTTTGCGCGCGTGAAAGCGACATAACCAAGCCGTCGTTCTTCCTCCAGATCACTTCCATCCCCGACGAGAGGCAAGAATCCTTCTTCCATCCCGATGACAAAGAGATGCTCAAACTCAAGTCCCTTAGACGCATGGATACTCATGATGTAGATGCTCTCCCCTTCAACTTGATCCTGATCGCTTTGGAGGGTAATGTCGTTGAGAAACTCAGCGAGCGAGGTATCCGGATTTTGCTTGACATAGTCTCGAAAGAGTCCATAAAACTCATCCACATTGGAGATTTTATCGGATTCATCGGGAAGCCCTTTGAGGGTTTCTTTGATTTTAAAACGCTCTTCGAGCTGATCAATAAAGCGGTATATCGCCTCTTCGGCAACCGTGCGCAGCTCGTAAATCTCTCGAATAAAACTGCGCAGCTCTCCAACGCTTTTTTTGCGAGCCAGTCCTTCAAGCTCACTGTCGGATAAGGTATCGATGAACTCAAACATCGATTTGCCCGCTTCCATGGAGGAGAGTTCTAACTTTTCAATCGTCGCTTTTCCCAGACCGCGTTTAGGTTTGTTGATAATGCGCTTGAGCGAAAAGTTGTCGTGGACGTTGGTGATGACACGAAGATAGCTGATGAGATCTTTGACTTCGGCACGATCGTAAAAGCGTAAGCCTCCCACGAGCCTGTATCCGACTCCTGCGCGATTGAGACCCTCTTCAAGTGAACGGCTCAGAGCATTGATCCGATACAGTACCGCAATCTCACTGGCACGTACGCCACTGTCAAGAAGTTTTCGGATCTCTTTCGCCACTTTTTGAGACTCTTCGGTCTCATCGTGCGCGCTGAGTACTTTGACGGCATCACCGCCGGTTTTTGTGGCGATGAGTGTTTTTCCTAATCGGGAACGATTGTGCTCAATAAGGGCATTGGCTACGGTGAGAATGGGTTGTGTTGAGCGATAGTTGTGTTCGAGCTTGACGATGGTTGTCTTGGGAAAATCTTGATCGAATTCGAGGATATTGCGCACATGTGCCCCACGCCATCCGTAGATGCTTTGATCATCATCGCCGACTACACAGAGATTGTTGTGCGTAGAGCAGAGTTTTTGCAGCAATCGAAGCTGCAATTCGTTGGTGTCTTGGTACTCATCGATCATGATGTAGCGATATTTTTCACTGGTTTGAGTGCAAAGTTCCTCGTTTTCGTTGAGAAGTCTGTAGGTGAGGCACAGGAGGTCATCGAAATCTACCAAATTATTGCTGACGAGATAGGCTTGGTACTCTTCATAAATCTTAGCAATGTGCTTATAGTTGGTCAGTTCAGCTTGTTTGTAGGCTTCATCGGGATCGATAAGAGAGTTCTTGTAGCGGGAAATTTCACTGGCTATGAGTGCCGTCGGGAGATCGGCATTGATTTTTTTGAGGATCTTTTTTTTATCATCGCTGTCGATAACGACAAAGGAGTTACTTCGCCCCATTAGATGGATATGCAGTTTTAGAAAAAGGAGTCCGAATTTGTGAAAGGTGCATAAAAGAGGGGGATAGCTGTTTTGGGTAATAAGCCCCATCGCCCGTTCGCGCATCTCTTTGGCCGCTTTATTGGTAAAGGTGAGGGTGAGTGTTTGACTCGAGGGGATACCGATTGCATCGAGCATATAGGCAAGGCGTGATGTAATGGTCTTCGTCTTTCCGCTTCCGGCACCTGCGAGAATGAGGACGGGGCCATCAATCTGCTCTACTGCAGAGCGTTGTGCATCGTTAAGACCGGCAAAAATTTTATCCATATCCGTCACACCTTCTTGCATTTATGATACTTTATTATAGCCAATTTATATAAAAGTGTAAAAACATGAAGATATCTTGCAAAGATCATAATTGTAGGTTATAATACGTTCATAGATTTTACTTATAGGAATTATTATGTTAAAAGACTTTGCTAAACTCTTGACTTTCTTAACAGTGGTGAAAGAAAAGAGCTTCTCAAAAGCATCAGCAAAATTAGGCATCTCGCAACCAGCGGTAACACAGCAGATTAAGTTTCTCGAAGATTATCTTGATACCCGTATCGTTGAGCGCAAAAAAAATGGAATCAAACTCACCAAAGAGGGGGAAGATCTTTACCGTATTGCAACAAAACTTGAAAAAGCAATTCTCTCCAGTGAAAAAGATTTATTGAAAATCATCAATAAAGAGTTCACCTTTGTTGTAGGTGCATCGTATGCCATCGGTAACTATGTTCTTCCGATGTATCTTTCTGCTCTTAAAGATAAAATCAATAATGAAGTCCATATTCGCGTAGGGGTTTCTCAAGATATCATTGATCAGCTGATCGATAAAAAAATTGATATTGCCTTGATTGAATCGCCGGTATTCCAAGATGGAATTATTTACCGTGAATGGGAAGAGGATGAGTTGGTTATTTTTTCCAATCAGCCTATTCCCAAACAGCTTCGTAAAGAAGATCTGTATAAATTTGACTGGATTTGCCGCGATGAAAATTCCCATACACGAAAGCTCACGTCTGAAGTATTCGAAGAGATTGGCGTAGACTGTTCAAGCTTTAGTGTCATCGGGGTCGTGGCAAGTTCTACAGCGATCAAAGAGACGATCATGCGTTCACCGAAAAATGCCGAACGTCCTATTGTTTCAGTTATCTCTCGTCACGTCATTCAAGACGAAGTAGAAGATGCGAAATTGTTTGAGGCACGGATTAAAAATTATAAAATCAAGCGCAAGTTTTACATTGCCTATGGCAAAGATCGTAAGCACGATGCTTTTATCGACAATGTTGTGACGTATTTGCTCGGGCTTAAATTATAATATCTACTCTGCTTGAGCGCATTTTTTGCGCTTCTCGAAGAATCTATTTCTTTAAAAGCTTTTGATTTTCAGGGTTGGAGAGAAACGTATTCATCGAGTTTTGTATCCCCTCATTTTTTTCTGCATTCATCGGGGCAATTCTCTCTTGCGGCAATGCTAGGTTTACAAATGCCGGGGTGTCATCGATAATGACCTGCACAATAGAGAGCAATGGAACACTGACAAAACTCCCAATGTTTTCTTGACCGAAACCTGCTTCAAAAATCAAAATATCATCATCAATGCGAGCGCTCTCAAACGTATAGCCGGCAAGAAAAAACAGGGTCATCGATCTAAATTCATCCGCGATGTGCTGGGGAAGAACGGGATCAAATGTTGCGGCTTCAATTTTGCACAGTATGCCGAAGTTTTGATCATTCTCAAAAAGATAGATAAGCATATCCCGTACATGATTTTCCATGAGCCGCGCAAAAGAGGGATTTTTAATAATATCGTACAGCATTTTAATCAGCCTATTTTTTTGTTTAGAGAATTATAGCATTTTCTATCTCAACGAACCCTGTCATCGCGTTTATAAGGGCGATGCTGGAAGCATTTCTGGCATCCGAAACATGCAATCGCGCCGGAATGATCTTCCCCTCATCTATCAGACGTGAACGGGTAGTCCCTTCAAGAAGGGGTGAATCGGGTGTCAGCCATTGGTTGTCAATAAAAAGAGCAATATTGGCTATGGTTGTGTCGGTGAGGTAACCGTTTTTGACAATCAGTATGTCGTCACAGCCATCGCGTGCATCAAAAAGTTTCTCCAAGACGTTTCGATCGGCATATTTGAGGGAGTAATCGATCGTATCGTCATGAATCAAACGAAGCGAGGTGATTTTTTTGGGAGAATAGGGATGATACTCTACTCTGTAATGCTCCTCATCGTAGAGAAATCGGCATCGGTAGAGCGCATCATCAGGAGGGGTGATGAGGTCAGAGAGTGTGTATCGAGCAGCAATGCCAAGCGAGCTTAAGGAGTTATCCAATCTGCCTTGATGATACGTGAGGTGATGGGCAATTCCCCCCTCACATCGAATGGTCTCTAAGAGGGTATTAGGCTTCAAAGAGAGCAGTGCTCAAATAACGTTCAGCGGTATCGCATAAAATGGTGACAATGGTTTTCCCTTGATTCTCAGGACGAGCGGCTACCGTCATAGCGGCAAATACATTGGCTCCAGCGGAGATTCCCACGAGAATGCCCTCGTCACGGGCTAATTTTTTTGCCGTTGCAATGGCATCTTCATTGCTGACTGTTATCACTTCATTGTAAAGAGCGGTGTTGAGGATATCGGGGATAAAGCCTGCTCCGATGCCTTGGATCTTGTGCGGTCCCGCTTTTCCTCCCGAGAGGACACAGGAATCTTTAGGCTCAACGGCGATAATCTGAATATTGGGCAAAACGGCACGTAATGCTTCTCCTGTCCCGGTAATCGTCCCTCCCGTTCCTACGGCTGCGACAAAAATATCAACGTGACTGTCGGTATCGCGTAAAATTTCTGGCGCGGTTGTTTCACGATGAATTTGCGGATTTGAAGGGTTGGAAAACTGCTGAAGAACAATGGAATTCGGGGTGGATTCATGAAGACGTTCAGCCTCATCGATCGCCCCTTTCATCCCTTGAGATGCGGGTGTGAGAACCAAATTGGCACCCAAGGCTTTGAGCAGATTACGTCGCTCGATGCTCATGGATTCGGGCATGGTAAGGGTGAGTTTCAGATTTAATGCGGCACAAATGGAAGCCAAGGCGATGCCCGTATTTCCACTCGTGGGCTCTATGATTAAGGTCTCGGAGGTTATTTTCCCCTCCTTCATCGCGGTTTTAATCATATTGAACCCGATTCGATCTTTAACGGAGCTCGTAGGGTTCATAAATTCGCATTTGCCTAAGATGATTGCACCTGAAGCTTTTGAAGCAGCATTAAGCCGGACAAGAGGGGTGTTGCCGATCAGTTCGGTGATGTTGGCGGCAATATTCATACATTCCCCAATTTTTTTTCTTATTATAAACGAAAAAAAGGAAAAAAACAAAGAATTAATTTTAATATTAGGTTAGATATAATCTCCGCATTAAAAATCATTTCTTCTGAGGTATCTGTATGGAGCACAAGACGATCAATAAAATTTTGATTGCAAATCGTGGCGAGATTGCGTTGCGTATCATTCGAGCGTGTAAAGAGCTTGGTAAAAAAAGTGTTGTTGTTTTTTCTGAAGCAGACGTTCATGGTGTTTGGGTTCGTAAAGCAGATGAGTGTTATCCGATTATGGGTGATCCGATTGCCGCGTATTTGGATTATGACCGTATTATCTCATTGGCGAAAAAAGCCGATTGTGATGCGATTCACCCGGGATACGGATTTCTTTCTGAAAGTGCCGAGTTTGCTCAAGCGTGTGCGGATAACGGGATCATCTTTATCGGACCAAAGCCAGAACATATTGCCCTTTTTGGGGATAAAATGGCATCAAAAGTAGCCATGCGCGAAGTAGGGGTTCCTATGCTTCCGGGTACGGATGAGCCCATTGACAATATCGATGAAGCAGAAAAAATTGCAAAAGACATCGGTTTTCCGGTTATCATCAAAGCCGCTTTCGGCGGAGGCGGGCGCGGTATGCGTATCGTTGAGCGTGCCGAAGATTTCAAAGAGATGTATGAATCGGCTACCAACGAGGCATTGCGATTTTTTAACCGCGGTGAAACCTTTATTGAAAAATATCTCAAAAATCCTCGTCATATCGAGATCCAAATCGTTGCGGACAAATACGGCAACGTCGTCCACCTGGGCGATCGTGACTGCTCTATCCAGCGCCGTCACCAAAAAGTGATCGAAATCGCTCCTTCGCCGTTGCTCAACGAAGACACCCGTCGTGAACTGTATCGTGTTTCTACCAAAGCCATGTTCAAGCTGGGCTATGAAAGTGTCGGAACAATCGAATATCTCGTCGACCAAGACGACAATTTTTATTTCATCGAAATGAATACCCGTGTTCAGGTAGAGCACCCGGTTACGGAGATTATTTCGGGTATCGATTTGATTCAGAGAATGATCGAAATCGCTGAAGGGGACAAGCTTCAGTTTTTACAAGAAGAGATCAATCTTCGCGGATATGCCATCGAGTTTCGTATCAATGCCGAAAATCCAAAACTGGGATTTGTTCCATCTCCAGGCCTTATTACAAGCTATCTCGCACCGGGCGGTCCGGGAGTACGGATGGACAGCATGGCGTACACGAACTACGAAATTCCGTCCAACTACGATTCGATGATTGGAAAGCTTATTGTTTCGGGATTAACGTGGAAAGACGCTGTGCGTAAAGCCGCTCGTGCCCTCGATGAATTCTTAATCGAAGGGATCCCGACCAATATTGCCCTTCACAGACAAATCGTTCGTGACCAAGACTTTATCGACGGGAAGCTTGATACGGGTTACCTTGATACCAAGTTGCAACATTTTAATCTTGATGCCATCCATAATATGGAAGACGAAGAGGCCAAAATGAAACATATCAAACAAGTCATCGCCGCAATCAACGCGAAAAACTTAACCGTAAGACACTAATCCACAATTCCGCTTCCTCCGCCATTGGCGGAATGAAATACCACAGAACTATTTTTTCGTGCATAAAATCGGATTAGAAGATTTTGCAATGTCGGTTCAATAGAGGGCTTAAACCATCCGTTATTACTCGTGGCAATGAGATAACGAGCATCGGGAGTATACAGTTCCCCTCGCGTTGCCTCATAGCAGATCGCATTGCGAAATTTTATCCCTTTGATGGTGAAGTCGGTTGGCTGATCCGCGGTAACAAAATCGGATCCTCCTCCGAAGATCTCACGATTCACCCACGTTTTTAGAAATTTCGGTAGAGGGATGTATTCCCCAAAAGGGACTAAAATCATTTTTTTCGCTACCGTCATTTTACCCTGATCAAAGAGATAGGAGACGTTGTAGTTAAGATTGTTTTCTTCATGCAGCGTCCCTGTGA
>DASUNE010000073.1:0-19127 GCA_036277315.1 Sulfuricurvum sp. | reverse complement strand
AAAATTGATTCAATCATTATCAAAACCCCACTTTATACACCTAAGTTTACTCAAATCAACGTAAATTTCAAAGGATTATAGATACAATAAAAGAAATATTTAGCCTACAGGAGCAACGGATGGCCGATAAAGAAAAAGAAGTCCAAGAAGAGAGTGCCGACACAACTAAAAAATCGGGAAAACTACTGCTCATTATTATCATTGTTGTCTTGGTATTAATACTGGCAATCGGTGGTGCTATTGTCGCGATGATGTCAGGCGGCCATGAAGAAGAAGCCGCAGGAGGAGCGCACCAAGAAGCTTCTTCGCACCCTGATGGAGCAAAAGCCGATGAAGCCCCTGCAGATGAAGGAGAACACGCTGATACCGGAAGCAGTCTTTCGGCAGTCTCCACGGAAGTTGGAATCATGTATCCTCTTGACCTTTTCACCGTCAATCTTCTCTCTGAGAGCGGTAGACGTTATTTAAAAGTAGAGATGAATCTTGAGCTCGAAGGGGAAGAGCTGGCGCTTGAACTCGACACTAAAAAACCGGTGTTACGTGATATTATCATCCGTATTCTCTCTTCCAAATCACTCGAAGAGATCTCGACTCAAAAAGGGAAAGAGAGTCTCAAAGAGCAGATTGTTTCCGAAATCAATACCCGGATCAAAGACGGTAAAGTCAAAAATCTCTATTTCGTCGATTTCGTGGTTCAATAAAGCCGTATGATTGGGATTGATCTGATAAAAATCGATCGTATGAAACGTCTTATGGAACGGTTCGGCGATCGTGGACTATCAAAATTTCTTTCTTCCGACGAAATAGCCCTTGTTAAAAATCATCGAACCGCCGCAGGATTTTGGGCTGCCAAAGAGGCATGTTCCAAAGCCCTTGGGTGCGGGATCGGGTATGAGTGCGGATTTCACGACATAACCCTTTCCAAAACACCTAAAGGTGCACCACGCATCACCCTAAGCCCAAAAGTGCAATATGCTTATTCCATCACGGACATATCTGTGTCAATCACCCATGATGGCGATTATGCTATCGCGGTTGTCGCATTACAATCAAACCAAAGGAAAACACTATGAGTATAAAACAAACCCTAATCCAACGCAGCAGCAATCAATGTGAGCTTTGCGCAGCAACTGAAAATTTAGACGTATTTAATATCGGTGACAGCAGTGCTGAGCAGTCACTTTATCTTTGTGATACGTGCCGCACTCAAATCAATAATCCCCAAACCCTCGATGCAAATCATTGGCGTTGTCTAAGCGATACCATGTGGAGTGAGACACCTGCCGTTGCTGTCATGTCATATCGACTTCTTAAGGCCCTCGCTGAAACCGATTTAGTCGATATGATGTATCTTGAAGACGATGTCAAAAAATGGGCAGATGCAGGATTGCTCAATGCAGCTACAGAACCCAAGGAAGGGAGTGTCATCCATCGTGACAGTAACGGAACCATCTTAAATGAAGGGGACACTGTTACTCTGATTAAAGATTTGGACGTCAAAGGAGCTGGATTTACGGCCAAGCGCGGAACCATCGTCAAAAATATCCACCTCACCGATGATGCCAAATTCATCGAAGGTAAGATCAACGGTACCCAAATCGTCCTCGTCGCCGAATACATGAAAAAGAGCAATTAATCCACGATGGAAGAAGTTCTCAGTATCCAAAAATACGCAGCGCAGTATCGGTTAAGCATCCATAACGTCATCAAAAAAACGATGAACGGCGAGCTAAAAACAGTGGTCAAAGAAGAAAACGGCAAAGAGGTGACCTACATCATCGCCTCATCATCGGATAACACCCATGTACAAAGTGAAGATTTAACCCAAGAGGATGAAATCGATTATAAAAAAGAGTATGAGGCCCTACACAAAAAGTACCTCATCCTCAAAACAAGATATGAGAAGCTTTTGGAGTCACACTAAAAGCGTCTCATCCGCCCCCGACAAAATCAAGCAGCTCTATAGTATCACCATCGTTCAATACAGCACTGTTCCAGACATCTTGCTTGACAATCTGCATGTTGACCGCTGCGGCCATGACTCGATCTTCTAGGCCTAAAAGATGGATCACATCATACAGCGTTGCACCCTCATTGAATTCTCGGTCTTCTCCGTTTACTTTTATTACCATTCTCTTTTCCTATCTATTCATTTTTATCATTTGAGCAATAATCGAATTCTTTTTTGCCACTGCAAAATCGTACGGTGTTGCCCCATCATTGTTTTTGACATTGGGGTCGGCTTTAGCTTTGAGTAAAAAGTCCGCGACATGCTCATTTCCGCTAAATGCAGCTTGGTGCAATGGCGTAATCCCATCATTATTTGCGAGATTGACATCTGCCCCCTGCATCACCACAAACGTCGTTAATTCCAGACTCTTTTTCTTGACGGCCAAGATCAAAGGGGTATTGCCTTGAAAATCTTGAAAATTAATATCCGCCCCCTTACTCAGTAAAAAACGGGCCATCTTAACATCGGAGAGTTTGATAGCAACATGCAACGCACTTAAACCGGCTTGATTTTGCTCATCCACCTTATGCGTACCCGCTAAACATTTTTTTACTTTTTCACGATCCCCTTCATACACAGCATCGTGCAATTCACTGGCATGAAGAGAGACCATGAGACAAACAACAAAAAAGAGGAACTTCATTTTTTATCCTTGGGTAAACCGTATCATCTTAAACCGCTCTCCCATCAGTGAGGGGGTGATCAATATTTTGACTTTTTCAAGTTCTTGTATATAGATGGCATCGCTTGCTTTTTCTTTGAGCAAAGAAAGTAAATCCAAGATGCCCATTTCAACCAATGCCACCAACTGCGTTGAAAATCCAACACAGCTCAATCCCTGCCCTTCAAAAGCATCTTTGACATGCAAAAAATTAACATCATAGGTAATATCGGTTCTACCAAAAACCGTATTCAGATTCAATGCCTCATCAAATAATGGGATCACCTGATGTTCTTGGTAAACACGGATCGAAAAATCACTGCGCGCTTCCAATTCACCATAATCAAAACTCATAAATTCAAATTTTGGAACACTTCGCGCCATAGATTGGGCGAAAGCTTCGTATCCAACCGCGATTTCGCCACGATCTTTTTTATAGTTTGCAGCATGTTCAACGGCTTCAGGAGAATCAATGTCAAAAAGAATCTTTCCCTCTTCGACGCGAGCTATTTTTCCTTTATAAAAAAGTTCGCACGCAAACGCATCAAAGATCTCATTGGCGATAAAAAATGCGCAAGAGGCATTGATCTCACTGACATCATGATAATGTTCCAGCGTAACCGCATCTCCGAATGATTCGTCGAAATAACTTTTTTGCTGATCTTGAAGCGCATCAAAACGCTCAATAATCCCAAAACGCAAGGTCTGCAATAATGAAGGCCGTAACGTATGCAAAAACTCAATAATGTCGGCAAGAAAATAGCCATGATGAGCCCCTATCTCACAAATCAGAGAATCAGCGGCTAAAAACCCTTCATCAATACGCTCGATGATGTGTTTAGCAATCGTCCCTCCAAAAAATTTGGACGTACTGACTGCCGTATAAAAGTCCCCTTTTTTACCGATCGGACGATACACTCCATAATAGCCCTCTGTTCCATAGAGCCATTCATTCATGTAAGCACTAAAAAGCACTACAGGTTCTCCATCGCTTTCTCTAAACGGACGAGTCCTTCATCGATATCCGCTTTCGTAATGGTAAGCGGCGGAAGGAAACGAAGGGTATTGCGCCCGGCTTTGAGAACAATCACCCCGTGATTACGAGCGGCATTAATAATCTTGCCCAACGTTTCGGCATCCACAACACGCAATCCTCGCATAAGACCAAATCCAACATGTTCTAGAAAGACAGCCGGATGATTTTTGGCAAATTTTTCCAGTGCCGTTTCAAAATAGATCAAAGTCTCATCCAGCTCGCCGCTGACCTTTAGCTCTTCAAGGATATCGAGGACTTCATTCGCCGCACACGTGGAGAGATAATTTCCTCCAAATGTCGAACCATGATCGCCGGGTGCAAAAATATCAACACGGTTGGTCATCACGACTCCGATGGGGACCCCTCCTCCCAAACCTTTGGCAAGCGTAATGACATCGGGCTGGATTCCATAAAGATTGGATGCCAAAAACTCACCCGTACGATAGATTCCCGTTTGAACTTCGTCCACCATCAGTAAAATATTACGGGGCTTAAGCAATGTTGCAAGTGCCTGCACTTTTTCACGGTCCAGAGGCTGAACACCGCCCTCCCCCTGTACCAATTCAATCATCACGGCAATCGTATGCTCATCGATCAGCGATTCAATCTCATCAATATTTTTAGCGTACACAAAACCATCCGGAAAAGGTCCAAAATAGTTGTGCATCGATTCCTGACCTGTTGCTTTAAGGGCGGTAATGGTCCGTCCATGAAACGAATGCTCAAGGGTGATGATCTTATAGCGTTTGGGCTCTCCATCGACTTCACCGTATTTGCGCGCGATCTTGATCGCTCCTTCGTTTGCTTCAGCCCCGCTGTTGCCAAAAAAACATTTCATTGGATATCCGCTGAGCTGGACAATTTTTTTGGCACATTCAGCTTGCGGTTGGATGTAATACAAATTAGAGACATGGATGAGCTTAGAAACCTGATTACATATCGCTTTGGTCAGACGATCATTGCTATGACCGACACTGCATACTGCAATACCCGCAGCAAAATCAATGTATTCTTTTCCTTCACTGTCACGCAAAAGGGCATTTTTTCCCTCCACAAAACTAATCGGTTGACGCCCATACGTCGGAAGTACATACTGTTCAAAATCTGTTGTCATCGTTTTTCTACCTTTATTTTAAATTCTTGATATACGGCATTTTCACCCTCATCACTCAACAGAGTCGGCGTTAAAATATTCACGTCGCGTGTTCCCGCATACATCAAAGCACAATCATTTCGTAGTCTAACATCATGATGGACAATAACGCAAATAGACCCTGTTTTATTGCTTACTTTGACCTCTTCCCCTTCATCAAACCCACATTCAGGATGCATAAAGATTCCCTCTTCCGTGTGAAACTGTGAATTAAGCGATCGCGGTGATTTAGCCGTAATCAAAAAGAACCCTTCTTCGTTACGAAATCCCAAATCGACTTCATCCATAAATTCAAATTCACCCGAATCGGTTGCAAAACCATCACGGTAAGGGACTTCTGGACGAATCTTTTTCATCTCAACACCATCAACGACTTCCATCTGCGAATAAAGTATTTCCAAACACTCCTCCTCATCCGGTATCAAAAGATGAAACCGATCGCACAGCATTCGCGCAAGGGCATACTCAGAAATCCCAATCTCACTTTCGCGTAATTTTGACATTTTTTGGAAGCTAAAATCACCGTACGAAGCACGAACATCGTTTTTTTCTAAAAACGTTTGGGCGGGAATAACCAAATCCGATGCTCTGGAGGTCTCATTCTCATACAATCCAAAATAAACAGTAACTTCCGCTTTTGAAAAGTCATCCCGTACTTTTAAAGAGTTTGGCATTTGCTGCAATGGATTACCCCCTTGAACAAATACCGTTTTGTATTTTGAAAAGTCCATCGTCGCAATGGGAACCGTTTTGTGCATTGAGATAAAGGGCAAGGCCAAAGACTCCAATGACGAACCTAAAAAGCTCACACCGCATCCGGGCTTTCCAAACAATCCCAAAATTGCCCCAAATGCATCAATCGCACGTAGCACTTCTGCACCATTTTGATATTTTTGGACCCCTGCACCGACTAAAATAACGGTTTTCTTGCCTCGAACAAGCTCTAAAATATCACCGATTTGTCCCAGTGTCATATCAATGGCGTTCAACGTTGCTTTAATCCTTAGCGATTGCGTCAATTCATAGAACTCTTCATATCCGCTTCCATATTTTTCCAAAAAATCTTCATCGTGCAATCCTTCGATGACACAAAAACGAACGAGCAGCATCGCCAAAAACAAATCGCAATGAGGCTTGATTTGTATGTGTAAATCGGCACTTTTGGCTAAAGCAGTTTCGATAGGGTCGATGACAATAATATGTTTGCCGTATAAAGATGGCAGCAGATGAGAATGGGTAGCATGGAGGTTTCTTCCCCAAACCACTACCGTTTCAGCTTCTGAAATCATTTTTGGTGAGAGGGGATAATTAACCCCGCGTCCTGCCTTTATCCCCGCTTCTCCCGCACCATCACATAAGGAACCTCTGGTACCTACAGCCCCCATAGAGGCAAAAAAATGATCCATGGAGCGCTGCATCAAAGCAATATTACCGCTTCCTCGGTAAAAAAGGGTTTGAGCTGGCTCTGACTCTTCAACTTTTTTAACTAAAATTTCTAACGCCTCATTCAGTGAAATATCTTCCCCGTTAAAGCGAGGCTGTACAATCCGGGAAGTGTCATCGAAATGGTTCAGATTGGGACACAAATATCCTTGTGTTACAGGATGATTTTTATCCCCTTTTATCTTGCCAAACTCATCCAAAACAATGCGACAGGCATCGTAACAATCCAGTGGGCATACAGTTGTTTGACTCATAAAATGTCCCTTTTGTCTGTTATCGATAATAATACATTATTTTACAGTGACATGGCTTTACTTTTTAGTAAAAAAAGGCTTCACTTTAGATATGATAAACACCAAGAAAACAGTTAAGGTTAATGATGTCTCTTTTAGAACATGTAGATGGAGCCACAAATCTGGCAAAAAACAATGAAGTTCAACTTTTAATTTTTAAAGTAGATGTTGCACAAACCTCTCCCTATTACGCCATCAATGTTTTTAAAACACGGGAGGTCGTTGAAGCAAAACATCATCAGCTCACACTTATCCCATCAGCACACCCATTATTGGAAGGGACCATTGTATTACGTGGCATGCAAATCCCGATACTCAATCTCCCCAAATGGCTTGGAAGTGATTTGACGCTCGAAAATAAAAAATTATCCAATCTTCTTGTTTGTGATTTCAACGGGATTATTATCGGGATACGTATTATGTTTGCCTACCGCGTCATCAAAAAAAATTGGAACGAAATGCATGCACCCGACAGCTATCGTCTCGGTGAGGATGGTCTCGTCATCAATGATACACGTCTTGATGATGGAAGTCTGTGCTTGGTTCTTGATTACGAAAAACTTCTTGCAGATGTTATTCCGCAAGCAATGGTCAATGTTTTAGCCTCCCCAAACAATTTAGCCAATGTTGTCATACCTGAAAAGCTCAGAAATGGGACGGTCTTGATCGCTGAGGACTCAAAAACAGCGCAGCGTCATCTGCGTCAAGTGTTTGAAAATGCGCAACTTTCCTATCAAATATTCAATAATGGAAAAGAGTTGATGGATTTTATCAACGTACATCCTAATCCCGCTTCCATTCCCGCCATCGTTACGGACATAGAGATGCCTGAAATGTCGGGCTTCACCGTCATACGTCAGCTTAAGGCCAATCCGCTCACGAAATTCATTCCCGTTATTGTCAACAGTTCCATGACAGGTGAAAACAATAAACGTGAAGCAGCGGGATTGGGAGCAGATGGATTTATCAATAAAACAAAAAGTGAAAATATTATTCCGTTGATTATCAGTAAGATGGAAGCTTCAGCGCCATTATTATTGGCTTAAACAGTAGAAAATTCAAATTCCCCAAAAAAGGGGGATTGAAATTAAGTGTGCAGAAAAATTACTCTACGATAGCAAGTACTTGACCCGCTTCGATCTTATCATTGACGTTGACCGCAATAGAACTTAATACACCCGAACGAGGTGCTAAGACATCGATCTCCATCTTCATCGCCTCCAAGATCATGATCTTGTCTCCCTGAGCGATCGGAGCACCTACTTGCGCCAAAATCTTAAAGACAGATCCTGGAAGCTCAGAGCGGATAGCATTTTCATTGACCGCTGGTGCGGCTGCAACTACGGGAGCTGCTGCCACTGGTGCTG
Organism: Sulfuricurvum sp.; assembly: GCA_036277315.1. Classification (GTDB taxonomy): domain Bacteria; phylum Campylobacterota; class Campylobacteria; order Campylobacterales; family Sulfurimonadaceae; genus Sulfuricurvum. The sequence goes on along the minus strand of DASUNE010000073.1, from coordinate 11,163 downwards.
CCACAGCTGCTACTGACTGAACGCTTGCGTTTCCATCTACGATTTGTACATTGTATTGTTGTCCGTCTACGATTACCGTATAAGTGCCATTTGCCATTGTGAAATTCTCCTGTTTTAGTGTTGATTGGGTTGGTTCGGCTACTTTTGGGCCATTTTTTCGAACGTTTACGGTTGCTTCCCCTTTGAGGAAGGCAATCCCTTTAACATCGCATGAAGCAGCAATAAAAATATTTTCATCACTGGCTTCAATGCCTGCATCTTTTAGCTGTTGCGTCCAATAGGCAATTGATTTTTTTTCATCGCGATCCGCGATATCAATTGCATTATCGGTTGTTGGATCGAGCTTGAGCTGTTCGGCTGCGATACGAACAATTTCTGCATCAGGAGCCGTTGGTGTTTTACCAAAATAGCCCAAAACCATTTTACCGTATCCCGGTGCAATTTTTTTCCATGGACCCATAAGCGCATTGTTGAGTGCTTGCTGAAAATAAAACTGAGACACCGGTGTCACGGATGTACCGTATCCCCCTTTTTCAACCACTTCACGCATTGCACGGATCACCTCAGGATAACGATCCAACATATTGTTATCACGCATCATTTGAGTATTTGCCGTTAACGCACCCCCTGGCATCGGTGAAAAGGGGATAAGAGGAGAGACTTGTGTCGCTTCAGGCGGTATAAAATAATCTTTCAAACAATCACCCAATACATCTTCGTACTGCAAGATTTTTTCAAGTTCTAAACCGCCGAGGTCGAAGTTTTTACCTTTAACGGCATGCAACATCGTCAAAATATCCGGCTGTGATGTACCGCCGCTCACCGGAGCTGCCGCCATATCAATACCGTCTATCCCAGCATCAAGCGCCGCAAGGTAACACGGGACACTCACGCCTGCTGTTTCATGGGTATGAAGACGCAAATGGGTCCCTTCAGGAACGAGCTTCCGTGCCATTTGAATCGTCTCGAATACTTTTTGAGGACTCGACGTTCCACTCGCATCTTTGAAACAAATAGAACTGTACGGAATGCCCGAATCCAAAATCTCACGAAGCGTTTTTTCATAAAACGCCACATCATGCGCTCCGACACATCCTGGAGGAAGATCCATCATGGTCACAACCACTTCGTGTTTCAATCCATGATGAACAATTCGCTCACCGGAGTATTTAAGATTTTCAACATCATTGAGCGCATCAAAATTTCGAATGGTCGTTGTGCCGTATTTTTTAAACATCTTGGCATGCAGATCAACCATCTCACGGCTGCCCGTATCAAGCATTACCGTATTGACACCACGAGCAAGCGTTTGAAGATTGGCATCGGGTCCTACAATAGCGCGAAATTTATCCATCATTTCAAACGCATTTTCATTCAGATAGAAAAAAAGACTTTGAAAGCGCGCTCCGCCTCCAAATTCAAAATGCGTAATTCCCGCATGAGCTGCCGCTTCAACTGCAGGAAAAAAATCATTCATCAACACGCGTCCGCCAAAAACAGACTGAAATCCGTCACGGAACGTCGTGTCCATTATGTCGATGTATTTTTTTGCCATATAACCAGCCCTTAGATTTGTTTTTTATTATGATGATGGATTGCTGCGACGAGTGAAGCAAGTCCAGCCAAACCATTATTTTGACTTGAAGCCTCAATCTTGTGATGATGAAGAGCAACGGCAATAGCCGCGACTTTTGCTCTAACATCTCCATCTTCCAAAGAGTGATGATGAAGAGCAGCAGCAATGGCAGCCACTTTTCCACCCTCTGAGTCACTAGTACACACTGCTGAACCAGAGATTTTTTTTGACTTCGTAAAATAGTTCATTACACTCTTGAGCAATCCCACGTCTTGAACCTCTTGTTTGCATTTTATTTAGTAACGTAACACGTTGGCGTGATTTTAGTATAAACTTCATTAAAATACTTTTACTGAATGACTTCAATATAGCTCAAAGATAATTTTGTTACAATCCGCCCCATATAAAATAATGATAAAGAGGTGTCCAAATGGATCTTAGCAAAATCGGATACGGTGAAAACCCAGATAAAGTAAAAGCAATTATCGAGATTGCATGCGGTTCCAACATCAAATATGAAGTTGAAAAAGAAAGCGGCGCATTGGTTCTTGACCGTGTCATGCACTCAGCCATGTATTATCCGGCAAACTACGGCTTTGTCAACAAAACACTTTCTCAAGACGGTGATCCGGCGGACATCTTAATTCTTACCGAATACCCTATGGTCGAAGGGTGTGTTACCAACTGTCGTTTAGTCGGTGTTTTAATTATGGAAGACGAAAGCGGTATCGATGAAAAACTTCTTGCGGTCCCAACCTCAAAAATCGATCCAACATTTGAAGAGATTCAAGATCTTGGAGATATTCCAAAACATACATTGGCAAAAATCAAAAACTTTTTCGAAACCTATAAAATGTTGGAACCCAACAAATGGGTCAAAGTAAAAGGGTTTGAAGACAAGGCATCCGCTACAAAAATTTTACAAGATGCAATTTCTGCATACAAAGAGTAATTGACCTATGGCTGATTTCTCTTCATCGGAGCTCTTTGCTTATGCCATCTTTGGTGTCATTCTCAATTTTATCTTTTCGATGGCATTGGGGGTCTATTTAAGCAATAATATCGGAGTTGAAGAGATGATTCTCTCAAAAGGGGAAAAAGAGCAGCCGTGGTGGCTCTCCCTCTCGCTTGCTATCCCTTTTGCTAAAATGCTCATCACCCTTTATCGCGTTGCTATTTTGCAATTTTACTTTCTCGACCAAGGTAAATCGCACAAAGAGTTCTGGATTTATCTCACAACCGAAGAGTAATCACCCTCCAAAATCTCCTTTCTAAAGCTTAGATATAGCTTAATTTAGATTTCAACCTTAAATGAAATCAAAATAATTAATATTTTTTAACATTTTTTACCCATAATATAAAGTTATCTTAATATTAACTTTCCCTATACATAGGGGCAAATCCACTATTTTCATTACTTTTTCTTAACTGAATCATTTAAAAGATTCATAACAGCACTTGAAGCTTACGCATACCTTAAAATTTCACTACCAAAATAAGGAGGTATAAAAAATGAAAATTCTTTCATTCCTAGTTCTCTTTGTATGTGCATCATTAGCCGATAATACAATTCACCAAATGAGTCCAAAGCAACTACATGTTTTACAGACCGTTCGAGATGTCGCCAAAAATATCCCTGACAAAAATGGGAAAACGTATGAAAATACGGTCAGCGCCATCTGTATCACTGAAAGCAGTGCAGGCAAAAATACCATCGGTGATTTTCACAATAAAAAATCAATCACTAAAGCCTCCCTTGGGCCTATGCAAGTGCGTGTTGCAACCGCCAGACACGTTTCTCAATATGTCAAAAAGCTAAGCTGGCTCAATAAACTAAGCGATATTCAGCTCGCAGCGCGACTTTTAGGCGACACACGTCTTTCCGCTAAAGTAGCGACACATTATGTTGTATTGCTTCACAATACCCGCGGAAACTCTTTTAATGCTGTGAGTGGCTACAACGGAGGGATGGTTAACCATAAATACTACGACAAAATTATGAAAAATAAAGCCGTAGTAGCCCAGCTTGTCTCTTCCGGAAAACTCTCCTAGAAAATTCGCTATAATATTCCCATATTTAATGGGGAGAGTATGGTATGAACGATGAAAAACTCAAGCTGATACTTGCCGGGCTTGGCGGATTGGTTTTTAGTCTGATTTTCATCTTGCTTGCCTTTGTTCTTCCCCTGAAAAAGAGCAATAATCCGGAACTTCAAGCCAAGCATACCCTGGAGAAAATATCCCAAGGAATTAGAGATGGCAAGATCAATTTGCCACCCGATCAACAACCCGCTAAAACCCCTTAGCATTAGTCATGATAGCTCCATCAACCCAATCCAAACTTTCACTCTTGCTCCCCAATCAAAATAAAGTGCTATCCGAAATATTAAAACAAGCAACTCCTCAACAATTAGTACAACTCAATGAGAACAAAGACATCAAATCAATACTAAACTCTCTTTTTCACAGTAAAATCGATAACAGCAAATCCGATATGCTTTTACTGGAGTTACTCAAGAATTCCCCTGTTTTTAAAAATATGGGAAACTTTACGGAAAATCTCAAATCTCTCCTCACCGATCTCAAGTCCGATAGTTCACTCGAACATCAAGTTCAAAAACTCACAACCTCAGTTCACCCAACCTCACTGCTTGACATCCCTGTCCTAAAAGAGAAAATTTCCAATTCCGGTATTTTTATGGAGTCTAAAATCGCTTTGCTTTTAAATGCAAGTGAATCAAAAATCGAAAGCGAAATGGGAAATGATGTCAAATCACAGCTTTTAGCGTTAAAAGAAGAGTTGACTTCGACTCAATCGCCTGAAAATGACAAACTTCAACAGCAAATCGATAAACTGATTACCCACATTGAGTATCACCAGCTTCTTTCCCATCTTAATGATTCAAATTCACTCTATTTGCCGTTTGCATGGGATGGCCTTGAAAAAGGGTCCCTGGAATTCAAAAAAAAGAGAGGAGATACCTTTTACTGTGAGATCAACCTAACCCTCAAAGAGTATGGAAAAATTGACCTTTTTATGGGGATTTCACAAACCAATCAGCTTGACATTCACATACGTACCGAAAAATCCGAACTTAAAACGCTTCTTGAACATCATTTGAGTGCGCTGCGCTCACTTCTTATAGATTCAGGACTTATTCCACGGGCAATCCGTATTGTCGACGACAGTGAGCTTGTATCCCCAATGTCAAGTGCGTATGGATCCAATGAATCCGATAGTCATCCAGGATTTGAGGTAAAAGTATGAAAAAAGCGGTAGCTCTTCGATACGATACCAACAAAGAAAATGCCCCAAAAGTGATCGCCAAAGGCAAAGGAGAGAGTGCTGAGGCTATCATCAAAATTGCGCAGCTCCATAATCTTCCTATCCGTCAAGATGAAGACCTTGTCGAGCTGCTAAGCAAGGTTGAAATCGATAAAGAAATCCCTGAAAATCTTTACATTGCTGTTGCTGAAGTCTTTAAGTTTATCTATTCCATCACCCATAAAGAGATTTGATACATCAGCTGAATTTATTGAAAATTGACACCCTTGTAGCGATCATATACCCATTCTGCAACCGCTTGACGCTCATCCTCTGTTAATTTTCCCTTGAGTGAGGGCATAATCCCAAATCGGTCAATCGCCCCTAAGTGACACATACTGTAATCAATACTGGGATTTTCAATATAGTCTTTGACAAATGCGACAACGACACGGCGTTTAATCATCTCGTCATCATCATTAATCCTGATATTTTCTTTGAGCCGATTGGATACTTCGACCATCGGTGGAGCTTTCAATGTCTTGAAAACTTTTAAAACCTCACTTTTTTCCATCATCTCCACATGACACTGCATGCACTGCTTTTGATACACTTTGTACCCGTCCGCTGCAAATGACACACTGCTTAAAGCAAGGATTGTCCACAAAATCTTCATCTCATTCTCCTAAATATTTTTTACGATTATTGTTTTTACCAGCAAAGAACTTTGTTGCCCTTCGAGCATAATGCGTCGAACCCGATCTTGCCACACCTCTCCAAAACGCTGACAATCCTGTTCATCTGCGCTGCCGCTCATCACTTTCATCATCAACTCTTTCATTTGTGGATCAGGAAGAATGGATGAGGGGTCATACGTTAATGTCACACGAACACCTGTATCCATTCGTTCCAATGCCATCTCACCCTCTATATCTGCTCCATAAAAAAGTAGATTTCGTCGATCGAATTTTCCGTTCAATCCGTGAAATCCGCTTACATCGGTTGCCCCCGTGATCATCGAGGCAACATTGGCCATCACCCCAACCACTCCTTCCCCCAGCATACCGCTCATAAAAACTTTGATCTCTCCGCGTACAGGAGTTGCCTCACCATACAACGCTTTAAGACCGTCTTGGACCATCAAATAGGCTCCGGCGACGGTCGGACATGAATGTCCGGCAAGTTTGACCACATCCGTATAGGTGTAGGTTATTATTCCATCACGTGCCGCTCCTAAAACATTGGAGAGGGGATCACGCAAAGTGATCGGGTTAACATCATTAAAAAAATCGGGTGTCGTCATTGGTAAGCTCCTAAAAATGTAGTATAGCTTTTTTACGTTCACATTTCATTGACGCACATCAAGGATTAAGGTACTAAAATACGTTTAAATAATATCAGGACTTAATCTATGTCATTTTCACAACTGCGACTCTCATCTCAAATACTGCTTTCTCTTGAAAAAAGCGGCTTTACACAACCGACCCCCATCCAAGAAAAAGTCATCCCTCTCGTACTAGAGCGTCAGGATGTCATGGCAAGAGCGCAAACAGGAAGCGGAAAAAGCGCGAGTTTTGTCCTGCCGATATTACAGCTTTGGTCAGCAACAACGGGAGAAGGAAAGCCAAAGATCAAAGCCCTGATACTCACCCCAACCAGGGAACTGACCCTTCAAGTAGCAGAGGCATTTTCGACATTCGGTGCGTTTTTACCCAAAAAACCCAAAGTAGTCAGTGTCATCGGCGGTGAGAGTATCGGCGATCAGATCTATGAGATCCAGCAAGGATGCGATATTCTAGTCGCTACTTCAGGACGATTACTGGATGTGGTGAAAAAAAAGCAGATGAACCTCTCCCATCTGGAATTTTTTGTTTTGGATGAAGCGGACAAAATGCTCGATCTTGGGTTTGCAGAGGAACTTGAACTCATTTTAAAAGAGATTCCAGCCAAACGTCAAAATCTTCTCTTTTCTGCGACCTATCCACCCAAAATGCTCTCCATCGCTTCTCGAATCACCCAAAATCCCATTCAAGTCTCCCTCGAATACGAAGAACCGACCGTAGAGAGCATTGTTCAGCGCGTCATCGAAGTCAATCGTGAGAATCGCGGCCCCCTGCTTCGTCACATGCTAAACACCGAAGAATTTGAGCAGGTACTTGTCTTTATGGCCAATAAAAGAGCCGCAGACAACATTGCAGTAAAATTTAAAAAATACGGTTTTTTGGCCGACTCGTTTCACGGTGACCTCATCCAAGAGGATCGAACGCATACACTCGAACAGTTCAAAAAACAAAAGATTCGTATCCTTTTTGCTACTGACATCGCGGCACGGGGTCTGGACATCAACGATATTTCGTGTGTCATCAACTTCGACCTTCCCCGCTCGCCCTCTGACTATATCCACCGAATCGGACGCACAGGAAGAGCCGGAAAATCCGGAATCGCCATCTCCTTTATCGATCACGAAGACAAAGAGCATTTTGCCTTGATCGAAAAACGCTCGAATATCAAACTAAAACGAGAACAAATCGAAGGATTTGAGCTGATCGGGAACGGACCGATCAAAGAAAAAGGACCTCAGCCCATCAAAGGCAAAGGAAAAAGTAAAAAAGACAAACTACGAGAACAGGCAAAAGCACAATGAAAACGTTCATCATTCTATTAATCCTAGGGAGTACTCTTATGTCTGCACCCGTACAAACGATTTATGATTTCGAGGTCATGGATATACACAACAAAAAAACCACTCTCTCCTCTTATCGCGGAAATGTGATGCTTATTGTCAACACCGCCAGCAAGTGCGGTTTTACCCCTCAGTTCGAAGGGCTTGAAAAGCTTTATAAAAACCATAAGGCCCAAGGATTTGTCGTACTGGGATTTCCGTGCAACCAATTTGGCGCTCAAGAGCCTTTGAACGAGTCACAAATCGAAAACTTTTGCCGACTTGATTATGGGGTCACTTTCCCCATGTTCGCAAAAATCGAGGTGAACGGCAACAATGCCCATCCCCTGTATCAATATCTCAAAAAAAATGCCCCAGGGATACTGGGAAGCGAAGGGATCAAATGGAACTTCACCAAGTTTCTCATCGACCGTAACGGCAACGTCATCCATCGCTATGCTCCATCAACTGCTCCTGAAGCGATTGAAAAAGATATTCTAAAACTTTTGCCCACTAAGGGTCAACGCTAAAACACCTTCTCATCAATTGCCAAAGCCAGTAGCTTTGCATGCAACTCATCTCTTAACGCATGCAATTCCGGCACTCTGGCGATTGCTGCTTCATGATGGTGATGATCTTTTAGATCACACAGTTCTGTCGCTAAAGCATAGACTTGCTCATGCAGATCTTGGATGACCGGATAAAAGGGTTTGTCGCTGAACTTTAATAGATGTTCGCCATGGTGCCATTCTCCAAAACGGCACTCATGCACATCAAGTGATGGTGCGACAGCATACCCGTCTTTTAAAAAAGTCTCCACCTCATTAATCCATGCTTGGTAGACGACATTCGCATACAAAAGCTGTACCTCATCACGGCCGATACTGGGGCGATTAAGCCACATAGAATCGGGAGTCCATGATGATGCCCACTCGGGAAATTCACTTGAAGGCATAGGGCGGGCAATTCCATATCCTTGCGCCAGTTCACAGCCAAGCTGCAGTAACATTTTCCCATGTTCAAGCGTCTCTACTCCCTCAGCAATAACCTCTCGGCGAAAGGCGATTCCAAGTCCAAGGACCCCTTCCAATATGGCCAAATCATCAGGATCATACAGCATATCACGGACAAAACTTTGATCAATTTTTAAGAGCGATACCGGTAAATGTTTAAGATAGGTCAATGAGGAATATCCTGTTCCAAAATCATCCAGTGCAAACTCTATCCCTATTTTTTTACATTCTCTCATAACTCTTGAAATCTTACCCATATCTTCGAGAGCACTGGTTTCAAGCACTTCAAGTTCAAGCATCGAAGGAGAAACGGTTGGATGTAACGCCAAAAGAGTCTTCAACCTCTCAATAAAATCATTTTCTTGTAATTGACGCGCACCGATGTTAACACTGACCGGTATTTTAAGCCCCATAGATTGCCATATTTCGATTTGTATTAAAGCGGTATTAATCACCCATTCTCCCACCTCGACGGCCAAGGGATGATCTTCGATCACTGGCAAAAATGATGCAGGGGACAAAAGTCCCTGTGTTGGATGTTCCCAGCGAATCAGCGCCTCTACCCCAACGATCACCCCTGTGCGCATATTGACTTTAGGCTGATAATAAAGGAGAAACTGCTCTTCGTACAAAGCATAACGGATCTCCTCCACATTTTCATGATGAGCGCGAACACTGAAATCCTGTTGGGCATCAAAAAGATAAAAACGGTTTTTTCCGGCTTGCTTGGCTTGATACATCGCTTGATCAGCCTGACGCAGCAGCTGATCCGCTTCCATCTCTTCTAATTGAGGGTAAAACGTCACCCCCAAGCTGGCAGACACTTCCAACATAACATCACCGTATAAGACCTTCTGAGACGCGGCGCTTAGCAAACGTGTCAATGTCGGTATACTTGCTTCGAAATCATCAAGATCGAGTAATACGGCGACAAACTCATCCCCTCCCAATCGCGCAAGCGTATCTCCTTCACGAAGAGAAAACTTCATGTTAGCCGCAAGGGCCATTAACAGTTGATCACCTGCTTCATGTCCATACCGATCATTAATGTCCTTAAAGCCGTCCAAGTCAAGATACACAACAGCTAAATGTCCTCCACGCCTCGATGTCTGCACCATAGCCTGTGCCAAACGATCGCTCAAAAGGACACGATTCGCAAGTCCGGTCAGAGCATCGTAGTGGGCAATATGCTCCAGCTGTTTTTCATGCTCTTTGATGGTGCTGATATCTGAAAAAAGTGCTACATAATTTTTGACACTGCCATCTTCTTGAAAAATCGTACTGATCGTCAAAAGCTCGGCGTATACTTCACCGTTTTTACGACGATTCCATACTTCACCGTACCAATGCCCTTTTTGAGTCAAACGGTTCCACATATCCCTGTAAAACTCATTTCCCTGTCTTCCCGATTTCAGAATGCTTGGACTTTTCCCAATAACATCTTGTTCACGGTAACCGGTTATACGGGTAAAAGCGGTATTGACGTTAACGATCGTCCCATCATCCGCCGTAATGATTATCCCCTCTCTCGAATGGGCAAAAACACTCGCGGCAAGGCGTAGATTTGCTTCTGCCTCTTTTCTTTCCGTATCCATACGCTTTCGATCTTCTACTTGCACCAGTAGATCCGAAAAAAGTTTAAATAATCGGATCTCTCCTGCATCAAATACATGATAATGGCGCAGAGCATCAATCCCAATAAACCCGGTACATCTTCCCTCATGCATTAGTGGCACAGAAAGAAGCGTCTTGATCTCTTTTGATTTAAGAATGGTATTGAATGGTGTATCGGGAAGAAGGAGGACATCCTCTATTAGTATATATTCCCCATGAGTGTGCTGCTCTACCCATTCAGGAATCAACTCCATCGAAAGATTTTGTAGCTCTTCTCGTTGCGGAGAAATACCGCTCACACACCATTCATAGGTATTTGACAAGGTACGATTGTCAAAATCGTAGCTAAAGACATAAATCCGGTCAGCATTCACGAATGTGGCCATCTTTTCCAAAGCGTAGCCGATTGCAGGGGGTATTTCTTCCAATGGAAGATTAATAAAGGAGGAGGAGAGATCAATTAGAATATCTTGATAACGATTTTGATGGTGTATTTTGTCTTCCAACAATTTTTGCTTTCGAACCTCATACAGCAGTTGCAAAGTATTTGCAGACAACCTTTCATAGATGGATAAAATCATATCAATTAGCGTTCGTGTAAACCCGCTCATGCTCTCAATGGAATACTGTTTCGCAGCTTCCATATCCATCCCCTTTTGGAGAGCCAGAACAATATACGCCATAGTCCGATCCGTCTCCAAGATATGAGAAGCAAGCCAACGTGCCAAAAATCCCAAAGTCTCTTCAGCCACTTCCGCCATAGATCGTGAATTTTGATTTTCTTTCAGCCGCAAAACCGTGTCAACAAACTTCTGATGCACGGCTTTATGCTGAACTTCCATAGGATCATGGGGCAGATAGGTTTCCCAAATTGCTTCTTCCGTCTCAAAATGATAGACCGTATAGTCCAAAAGTTGATCAAAAATCTGGTTCAAACGTGAAATTTCAGATTTGGTTGTGACCTCTCTTGCCAGCTGATTGAGCAAATCAACAAGGACCCGATGCTGTTCATCAATCTTCGCTATACCGGTAT
>DASUNE010000072.1:0-5499 GCA_036277315.1 Sulfuricurvum sp. | reverse complement strand
AACGGTATGAGAGTTATGGGGTGAAGTTCCTTAAAGGGGGGATTTGGAAAAACTTTTTCGTCAAATACCCTGAGAGCAACCGTCTGCACAAGCGTATGATAGAACTATCCCGTGCGTTTCATAATGGGGAAGGAGATTTTGAGACATCGCTGTACAAACTCCAAACCAACGATCCGCTTTGGCATGGGGTATTTGGCGGACTGTATTTGCCAAACTTGCGGGACAATGCCTATGGCTACCTCATCGAGTGTGAAAACCTCCGTTACGGTAAGAAAAAAGCACTGGTGAGTGATTGCAACGAGCTTGACGGATATCTGAAATTCAAATCGGTGACCTCGAAGTTGATTTCCCGTTTTGATTCGGCTATCGGGGGGCAACTGGTGGAGCTGGATGTGCGTGATGCGTGCTTTAATTATCAAAACACACTTGCTCGACGAAAAGAAGCGTATCACAGCAAGCTTTTTGATGCACCAAAAGAAAAAACAGTATCATTCGAAGAGGGGATTGATACCATCCACCATGCCCATATTGAGGTGAATGACACCCTTCGAGATACCCTGATTTATGACTGGTATCCTAAAAACTCGTTTATTGACCATATCAGCGACAGCGGATTTGACGAGGGGAGTTTTCGACATTGCAATTTCCGTGAATACGGGGATTTTTCCAATCAGCCTTTTGAATCATCTATGCGTAAAAACAGGATCACTTTTACCCGTGATGGCGGAATATACGGAGAGAATAAATCGAATACACGCGTGGAAAAAAGTTTTACCTTCGGTGCCGAGGTGATTGAATTTTCACTTCGCTTAAACAGTGAATCCAACGGTGATTTTGTGTACGTGATGGAGCATAATTTTCATTTTTCAAACTACGATTCGCTTATCATCAACGGCAAATCTTTGTCGCACAGTGCAACGATAAAAGAGACCCACAAAATAGAGATTATTGATGACGTTTTAAAGAAAAAAATCACGATCCATACCGATAAGCCTTTTACGGTACATTATTTTCAGCTCCAAACGCTCTCTCAAAGTGAACAGGGGTTTGATCTGAGTGTGCAAGGAATCAGTATCGCACTGTGCTTTGGCTTTAATACGACATTGGAAATTGATGGAACATTGGAGATTAGCCGTGTCTGAGATTCGTTATGACCGTTTACATGATTCCCATGTCCTCATTGCCCCTGAACGGCTTCACCGGCCCGATAGGAGGAAAGTCAAAAGAGAAGTGTACTCCAAAGTCACTTGCCCATTTTGCGAGGGAAATGAATCGATGACGCCCAAAGAGATTTTTGCCATGCGCGCTTTGGACGGGACTGCCAACGCAACAGGCTGGAAAACGCGTGTCGTCCCCAATCTCTACAAAGCCGTAGCCATTGAAGCCCCTCATGCTCACCATAGCGGTGTGTTTGAGTATTGGGATGGGTTTGGAGCGCATGAGGTGATTATCGATACGCCAACGCATCGTACATCGATGATGGACTGGAGTCACGAAGAGACGGTGATGTGGTTAAAAACATTGCGTGAACGATTAGGTGATCTGCGCCGTGATCATCGAATTAGCTTTATTTCCCTTTTTAAAAACGAGGGGTATGATGCGGGTTCGACAATGGAACACTGCCATACTCAACTGATCGCATTGCCCGTTATCCCCAAAGCCGTGCGTGAGATGAATCGCCATGCACGTGAATATTTTCACACCCATCATCATGCTTTGATGGAATCGATCGTGAGGGCGGAAGAAGAGTCCGGCATTCGGCTCATAGAGCAGTTGGGAGAGTTTAGTGCCTTTTGCCCGTATGCGAGCGGATACCCGTTTGAGGTGATGATCGGTTCAAAAAAGTGCATCGAGCAGATCGATACGATAGTGGATGCTCATGTTGATGAGTTAGCCTCATTGCTTGTATCGGTATTGCAGCGATTACGGTCACAGCTAAAGGATTTTTCCTTTAACCTTTGGATTTCTACGTTGCCATTGGGTGAGGATGTGTTAGAGTATGAAGCACACCGATTGACGATTCGCATTACGCCGCGTATCTATCGGTTTGGCGGATTTGAGGTGAATACGCAGATGATGATCAATCCCGTATCACCCGAAATGGCAGCAAAACTTTTGAGGGGAAACGATCATGATTAAAAAAGTGTTATTTGCAGCAAGTGAGGTTTATCCGTTCGCAAAAACGGGTGGATTGGCAGATGTGGCGTACAGCTTGCCTCGTGCTCTTGCTTATAAAACGGATGTCATCATGCCTTTGTATTCTTCGGTCAACAGAGAGAAATATTCGATGATTCCCGATGGTAAGCCTTTTGAGATAATGATGGGAACAAAGAAATATCCGATAGAAATCTTTGTGTGTACGATTGGGGAGATGAACTATCGTTTTATCTATTCGCCGTTGTTGTGTGATCGAGAATTTCTTTATGGTACGCCCGAAGCTGGGTATGAGGATAATGCAATACGTTTTGGGATCTTTTCGTATGCAATCGTTGCACTGCTTAAGCGGGAAAATTATGATGTTGTCCATCTCAATGACTGGCAGTGCGGACTGGTTTCGCTACTGGTACATGATGATCCTGCCATTACCGCCAAGACCCTTTATACGATTCACAATCTCGCGTATCAAGGGACCTTTGATCCATCCCTGATGCGTGAGCTTGGAATTGATGAACGCCATTTTACGATGGAGGGGATCGAGTTTTACGAGCAGATAAGTTTTATGAAAGCGGGGATTGCCTACAGCGATGCCCTCACGACCGTAAGCCCTACGTATGCGAAAGAGATATTGACACCCGTATTTGGATGCGGACTGGAGGGATTTTTATTCCGACATCGTCATAAGCTTCAAGGGATTATCAACGGGATTGATGCCGATCATTTCTCACCCGTATCCGACACAGCTCTGGTCTCCCCCTATCGCGATGCCAAAGGAAAAAAAGCTTCTAAGGGCGATTTGCTAAAAACGTTGGGGCTCAAAGGAACCGCTAAACCGCTTTTTGTTTTTATTGGGCGTTTTGTTGCCCAAAAAGGGATGGAACTGCTGATCGAAACCTTGCCGAAAATCGCCTCACTGGAATGCAATGTGGCAATTTTGGGTGAAGGGGAAGAGGGGTACCATCAATCCCTTGCCGCACTTTGTGAAACGTATTCCAATGTTCATTTGACCTTTGGGTACGATGAACCGTTATCCCATAAAATGTATGCTGCGGGGGATTTTTTATTGATGCCTTCTCTCTTTGAGCCCTGCGGACTGAACCAAATGATCGCTTTTGCGTACGGTGCCGTTCCCGTTGTCCATCGTATCGGCGGATTGGCAGATACGGTGCAAAAATGTGAGAGTTTTGAGAGTGAAAGTACCGACGGATTTGGAATCGTTTTTAATACACCGACTGCACGATCGCTTCTGGGGGCTGTGCGAAAAGCGTGTGAACTGTATGCAAATAAAAAACATTATGAGGTTATTGTCAATCATAACATGAAGTGCGATTTTTCGTGGTCTCAAAGCGCCAAAGCGTACGGTGCCCTTTATGAGAGGATTACCCGATGACGAAATTAAACATTCTCATCGTAGCGTCGGAGGTCGTTCCGTTTGCCAAAACAGGAGGGCTTGCGGATGTTGTCGGAGCTCTTCCCAAAGCACTGCGCGCGCTAGGACACGACGTTCGTGTGGTGATGCCGCGTTATTACATCGTGGACCGTGAAAAATACGGCCTGAGCCCCTTGGAGGGCTCCCTTGGCGTACCGATGGGTATTATGGGCGAAGAGTGGGCGAGTGTGTATGAGGGGGTTATCCCTCTATGCGATGTTCCTGTTTATTTTATTGAACACGAAGGATTTTTCGGTCGAACCGGTCTTTATGATGATAATGGGGAAGGGTTTGACGACAATGACAACCGCTTTCTTTTCTTTTCGCGTGCCGTCATGCAGTTGGCCAAAAAACTTCATTTCCATCCCGATGTGATTCATGCAAACGATTGGCATACGGCGGCCATTCCGGTATTGCTGAATACCGTTTATGCGTACGATAGCGATTTTGCCCATACGGGGTCGCTTTTAACCATTCACAATCTTCAGCATCAGGGGAAGTTTTATCAGGGGGTGATGGACGTTCTGGGGATCGGATGGGACCATTTTTACGAACTGGAAGAGTTCGGAAGTGTCAATCTCCTCAAGGGGGGAATTGTCCATGCCGATGCGATTTGTACGGTGAGTCAAAAATATGCTCAGGAGATCCGCACACGAGAGTTTGGATGGGGGTTGGAAGGGTTGATTGATTCGCATGCCGAAAAGCTGCACGGGATACTTAACGGAGTCGATTATGACGAGTGGAGTCCTGCTGTTGATACGTTGATTCCTCAACGGTTTGATGTTGGGGATATGAGCGGTAAAAAAGTGTGTAAAAGCTCCCTGCAGAAGACGTTTAACCTTCCTCAAAATGAACATGTTCCCCTTATCGGGCTTGTGGGAAGACTGGCAGAGCAAAAGGGGATAGGATTACTCGCCGGTGCTATCCATAAAATTTTGGAGATGGATATCCAAATCGTGATGCTGGGGGCAGGTGAGAAGTGGGCAGAGTCATTTTTTGGCCACATTGCAGGCTCTTATCCTGAAAAATTCGGCTGTTTTATCGGGTATCGCAATGATCTGGCACACCAAATCGAAGCCGGAAGCGATATGTTTTTGATGCCCTCGCTGTTTGAGCCGTGCGGATTGAACCAGATTTACAGCCTGCGTTACGGAACCCTTCCCATTGTACGGGCAACGGGAGGATTGGATGATACAATCGAAAATTATCATAACGATTCTTTGCACGGTACGGGTTTCAAGTTCTATGATGCAACCCCGGATGCGTTGATCAATACTCTGGGATGGGCGGTTTATACTTGGTATAATGACGCTGAAGGGTTTAAACAGATGCAAATGAATGCAATGGAAAAACGTTTTGACTGGATGAGTGCGGCTCAAGAGTATGATGTGCTGTATCACCGTATTGTACGCGGAAGAAGGGGAGAATGATGAAGCATCCGATGATGTACGAGACGAGCCATTTAAGTGAGATGGACATCTATTTATTCAAACAAGGGACGCATACAAAACTCTACAACAAACTCGGGTCTCATTTTATCGTGCATGAGGGTAAAGCAGGCGTTCATTTCGCCGTATGGGCACCCAATGCGCAAAGCGTCAGTGTTCGGGGGGATTTTAACGATTACGATACGCAAAGCCACCCCTTAAAATTACGAGCGGATGAATCGGGTATTTGGGAAGGGTTTATTGAAGGTGTTGAGCAGGGTCTGACCTACAAATATCACATTGTCTCCAAATTTCATAACATTATCCACGACAAGAGCGACCCGTTCGGATTTTATGCTGAAGAACCGCCAAAATCCGCCTCAAAGGTATGGAGTTTAGAAGGGTACGGCTGGGGTGATACACAATGGATGGAAAACCGTTATCGTAACAATGCCCACGATGCCCCAATCAGTGTCTATGAGATGC
>DASUNE010000071.1:0-7028 GCA_036277315.1 Sulfuricurvum sp. | reverse complement strand
ACCGTAGTAACAAGCGCTACTGCTGACAAGGATGCTTTCAAGCTTCTTGAGATGGTCGGTATGCCGTTTGCAAAAGGGAGAGAATAATGGCTAAAAAGTCAATGATCGCTAAGCAACAACGTACACCAAAGTTCGCTGTTCGCGCATATACTCGTTGTCAGATCTGTGGTCGTCCACACTCTGTTATCAGCGATTTCGGAATTTGTCGCATATGCTTTCGTAAGATGGCAAATGAAGGGTTACTCCCAGGCGTTAGAAAGTCAAGCTGGTAATTCCAGTTCGATACTCCTAATGATTAGATATTAAGGAAAATAAATGATTAATGATTTGATCGCGGATTCGTTGACTCGTATCCGTAATGCTGCAATGCGTCGTTTGGATTCAACTACACTAATGCATTCTAAGACTGTAGAAGCGGTAGTTGCTATTTTGGCAGACAAAGGGTATGTTGAAAGTTTTAACGTTATCGAAAATGGCGTTAAGAAAACAATCAATGTAGTATTAAAGTACGATGCTAATGGCCGTACTGTAATTAATGAAGTAAAGCGTATTTCTAAATCAGGAAGACGTGTTTACAAGGGTGCGACTGAGCTTAAGCGTTTCAAAAACGGTTACGGTACAATCATCGTCAGCAGTTCAAAAGGGGTTCTTCCTAACGATAAAGCATTTGAGCTTGGCGTTGGCGGCGAAGTCCTTTGTACAATTTGGTAAGGGGATAAGATGTCACGTATTGGAAAACTTCCTGTTTCTATCCCAGCTGATGTAAAAGTAACTCTTGATGGAACGGTTATCACTTTTGTAAAAGGTGGTGTCACTCATGTTCTTGACACTCGTGGAAATTGTGGCGTAACGTTTGCAGACAATGCTTTGGCGTTCACTACCAATTCAGATGCAAGAGCGGATCGTGCTTTTTGGGGTACTTACCGCGCACTTGCTGCTAACATTATCACCGGTTTGACAACGGGTTATGAGAAAAAACTCGAAATCAATGGTGTTGGTTACCGTGCTGCTGTTGAAGGCGCTGTTTTGAAATTGCAATTGGGCTTCAGCCATGATATTCTTTTTGATATCCCAGCTGGTGTTGCCATCGCAGTCGAGAAAAACGTTATCAGCATCAAAGGTTCTGACAAGCAACAAATTGGACAAATTGCAGCGGTTATTCGTTCATTCCGTCCACCTGAGCCGTACAAAGGTAAAGGTGTTAAATATTCTGATGAGACTATCCTGCGTAAAGCCGGTAAGACATCTAAGAAATAAGGAGCGATGATATGACAGGTAAAACACTTAAAATTAAAGCGGCAAAACGCCTCCAGCGTAAGCGCCGTATTCGCTCTAAAATCTCAGGATGCGCGGCATTGCCACGTGTTTCAGTCTTTCGCTCTAACCGCTTTATCAGCGCACAAGCGATTAATGATGAGCAAGGGGTAACTCTTGCAGCGGTACACTCAAAAACTTTGGGTCTTAAAGCAAACAAAGCCGATGCTGAAAAAGTAGGGGCAGAATTCGCGAAAACCTTAAAAGCTGCGGGTATCAATCAAGTTACATTTGATCGTAACGGATTTTTGTACCACGGTGTCATAAAAGCATTTGCCGAAGCACTTCGCGCGAATGAAATCAAGTTTTAAGGGCTGATGAATGAATCCTATTAATAGAGAAGAATTTTCAGAAGCGATCGTAAATATCGGTCGTGTAACCAAAGTTGTAAAAGGCGGACGTCGTTTTCGTTTTACTGCACTTGTGGTTGTAGGTAATAAAAAAGGAACTGTCGGTTACGGTGTCGGTAAAGCCAAAGAGGTTCCCGACGCTATCCGTAAAGCGGTAGACGAAGCGTTCAAAAATCTTACAGTTGTTAAGATCAAAGGGACCACTATCGCTCACGACATCGAAGTAAAATACAACGCAAGTCGTATGTTGCTTAAACCAGCATCTGAAGGTACAGGGGTTATCGCCGGCGGCGCTGCACGTCCTGTTCTTGAGCTTGCTGGAATCCAAGACATCTTGACGAAGTCTTTGGGTTCAAACAATCCAAACACCGTGGTACGCGCAACAGTTGATGCGCTTTCACGTATCAAAGGATAAGGTATGGCACTCGAAAATTTAACTCCAGCAGAAGGTTCTACTAAGAACCGTAAACGTCTTGGACGTGGTGCCGCTAGCGGTACTGGTAAAACTTCTGGTAAAGGGCACAAGGGTCAAAAAGCTCGTGGAGGTTACAATGAAAAGCGTAACTTTGAGGGTGGACAACAACCTCTTGCTCGCCGTTTGCCAAAAATCGGATTTACATCTCGTGTTGTAAAACCAACGATTATCAATGTTGAAAAAACAAAAGTAATCGCAGAGCTTTCAGAGATCACTATGGAAACAATCCGTAGCGTACACCGTTTGAAAAAATCGGTTACTCGCGTTAAACTCGTTGGCGCATCTGCCAAAGATTTAGCATCTAAAATCAAAGACGAAAACGTTACAACAACTGGCAACTAATGAACCAGCAACTTGTAAACAAGATCTTAATTACGATCGGTTTTCTTTTTATCTTCCGTTTATTGGCATTCGTGCCAGTACCGGGTGTTGACACAGCCGTCATCGCTTCATTTTTTGACCAACATCAAGCTGACGCATTGGGTCTGTTTAATATGTTTAGCGGAAATGCCGTTGAGCGCCTCTCGATTATCTCCCTTGGTATCATGCCCTACATTACAGCCTCTATTATTATGGAACTCCTAGCAGCCACTTTTCCCAATTTAGCGCAAATGAAAAAAGAACGCGATGGTATGGTTAAATACATGCAAATCATCCGTTATGCAACCATTGCGATTACGATTGTTCAAGCGATTGGTGTCAGTGTAGGATTGCAAAGTATGACCGGTAAAGACGGCGCAAGTGCAATTTTAGTGGATCATTCTACTTTTGTGTTGCTTGCCGTTGTATCTATGTTGGCGGGTACCATGCTGTTGATGTGGATTGGTGAGCAAATCACCCAAAGCGGTATCGGGAACGGTGTCTCTTTGATTATTTTCGCGGGTATTGTTTCGGCAATTCCAAGTGCAATGTCTCAAGCAATCACGATGGTCAATACTGGGGCAATGAGCTTTTTAGCCGTTATTGCCATTTTGGCATTGGTCATCGCTACCGTGCTTGTGATTATCTACGTAGAACTGGGTGAGCGCCGTATTCCTGTGACTTATGCGAAAAAGACGATGCTTCAAAATCAAAACAAACGGGTTATGAACTATATCCCGGTCAAAGTGAATCTTTCAGGGGTTATTCCCGTTATTTTTGCTTCGGCGATTTTGATGTTTCCCATGACAGTTATGTCTTCAAGTACAAATCCTACGGTCCAGGCAATAGCGGACGTTCTTAATCCGAACCACTATTTCTTTAACTTTTTGACCTTTGTATTTGTGGTCTTTTTTGCATTTTTTTATGCATCCATTACATTTAACGCGAAAGATATTTCGGATAACCTAAAACGCCAAGGCGGATTTATCCCGGGCGTTCGTCCAGGTGAGTCAACCAAAGAGTTTTTGAACACAACCGCAGGTCGTTTAACGATCACGGGTGCGATTTATCTTGGATTGATCGCAACGTTGCCTTGGGTGATTGTTAAAGCGATGGGAGTCCCTTTCTTTTTCGGAGGAACGGCGGTTCTTATCGTGGTGCAAGTCGCTCTTGATACGATGCGACGTGTTGAAGCACAAGTGTATACGAGCAAATACCAAACACTTAGTGCGGTCGGTCTTTAAAAATGGCGATTGCGCTACGTAAAAATGACGAGATAGCCAAACTCCGTGCTGCGAATAAAATCGTGGCGGGGACGTTGGAGCTATTACGCGCTCATGCAAAAGTAGGAGTCTCTTTAAAAGAGTTGGATGCAATGGGTGAGGAATACATCCGATCTCAAAACGCCAAACCTTCTTTTAAAGGGCTCTATGGTTTTCCAAGTTCAGTCTGCACCTCTGTTAATGAGGTCGTGATTCACGGTATTCCTACGGATTATAAACTGCAAGAAGGTGACATTGTCGGCTTTGATGTGGGGACTGAAAAGTCAGGATACTTTGGGGATGCGGCGATTACAGTGGGTATCGGAACACTCTCTAAGGAAGATGAAGCATTGATCGCGTGTGCGAAAGATACGCTCTATCATGCCATCGATATTATAAACGATCGCATGCGGTTTAAAGAGCTCTCTTATGAGATGGAAAAATTCATTCTCTCACGCGGTTTCGTACCTTTGCGCAATTTTTGCGGACACGGTATCGGTAAAAAACCGCATGAAGAGCCAGAGATTCCTAATTACCTTGAGGGAGACAATCCAAAAGCGGGACCAAAGATCAAAAACGGAATGGTTTTTTGTTTGGAACCGATGATTTGTCAAAAAGAGGGAAGCTCCAAAATCTTGGCCAATGGCTGGGATGTGGTAAGCACAGATGGGCTGAGAAGCTCTCATTACGAGCATACGGTTGCGATTATCAACGGTAGGGCTGAAATTTTATCAATCACGTAAAGGAATTTTATGGCAAAAGATGATGTCATCGAAGTTGACGGAAAGATTGTTGAAGCACTACCGAACGCAACGTTTCGTGTGGAGCTTCCAAATGGGCATGTGATCTTGTGTCACATCGCCGGTAAAATGCGTATGCACTATATCAAGATACTTCCGGGAGATACGGTTAAACTCGAACTCACCCCCTACAGTCTTGATAAAGGGCGTATTACATACCGTTACAAATAAGTTTTCCCTTTCGGGAAACTGTCTAATAATTTTTTGATAAAGGATTGGTTTTATGAAAAAATTGTTATTGCTCTCTTTATTTCTTTTCTCGTCTTTATATGCCTCATCACAATCTTCTTTTTGGGACACGTATACGGCCGCTTTACGGGGTGATGCCGATGCTCAATACAAAAGTGGTGTCATGTTCGAACAAGGGGTTGGAACCGATGTGAATCAGTCCATGGCCGCAAAATGGTACTATAAAGCTGCGCTTCAAGGCCATAAAGATGCTCAATTTAATTTAGGCATAATGTATGCAGCAGGCAGAGGGGTAGAAAAAAATACCCAATTCGCTATGATGTGGCTGGCGTCCGCAGCAGCACAGGGCGACAAGGAAGCGCATAAACTTCTGAATTATATGATTGAAGGCAAGTTGGATAATAAGCCTTTGCAGGAGATCAATAGCACAAACACTTCATCGGGGATGGCTCCTGTCCGTTTTGAGGTAAAGGGTAACGGAAAAGTTTGTTCACAGCCCAGGTCTGATGCCCGATGTGTTTTAGTGGATAAAAATCAACGCAGTTACACCAGCAATCAAAAAAATAATGGCTACTATAAAATTACGGGTATTGTGACAGCTCAAGGATGGAAGTCTTACGATAAAGAGGGATGGGTAGAGGAAAATAGCGTCGAAATCCGAAGATAATTTATTTTGAACGAGAAAGGAATAAAATCCCTTTCTCTACGCTTGCCGCTATGGCACTAAAGCTTGCCTCTGTTGAGGCAGATTTCATTTGACGAAACTGCAGCAGTAATCGCTTACGGTTTTGACTTTGAGATGAAATGCACTGTTGGCCGGAACATCAAAGCTTTGAGGTCCGGTAATAGAAATCCAATCTTGCGAGCCTGGCAGCTGAACGTCCATTTCGCCGCTCATGATCTCCATAATCTCTTTATCCCCAGTATTAAAGGTGTATTCCCCCGGTAACATTATCCCTAATGTTTTTATGCTCCCGTCGGTAAAATGAAGGGTACGGCTGGTCACTTTTCCCTCGAAATAGATATTGGCTTTTTTGTCAGCAGTGACGTTTGCAAATTGTGTCATAGATATCCTTTTAAAAATAGGGTGAATTATAGCGGATTGAGTTCTTGTTTCATCTTTTTGGGGAGATGGGCAAAGGGATATTTTGGATCAACTCGCTCTTCATCACCATCCTTGATGATGATTTCCAGTGTCATTTCACTGCGATCAAAACTGACAAGCGTGTAGATTTTATCATCTTCTATGTAGCTTAGTCTGCGTCCTTGCAAATTCATAAATGCTCTTTTTTTCGGTCTATATCCCATAAATTCCGTTCTCCTTAATCGTTATTTTTCCTGATTCGCTGAGCTTGGTGAGTGCCGCTTTAAAATTCTTTTTACTCAATCCAAAGGTTTTTTGGATCAGATCCGCGTCACTTTTATAGTTGTAGGGGAGCATACCGCCATTTTTAGTTAACAGGCTAAAAATCTTTTCGCCTGCATCATCAAATTTTGCTTTGCCGACTTTTTGCAACGAGAGATCCAATTTGCCGTCTTCACGGCGAAGTTTTACAAATCCGCTTTTGATCTGCCCTGAACGAAGGGGTTCAAAAATCTCATTGGCATAGAGCATCCCCTCGTAGAGGTGATTGACGATGGCTTTGTATCCCATGGGTGTTTTGGCAATAATCATAAACTCTACCGGAGTGTTAGGGTAAAACTCTCTTGGGGCATCAATGAGTGCGGGAGTGATTTTTTCTGTGCCGACGAGACGATTCGTCTGCGCATCCAAGATAACCCGTACGATCCGCTTTTCACCCACCTTGAAGGGAACTTTTTGCATCACACGCGGGACAAAAAGGTCTTTGGGTAATCCCCAGTTGACAAATGCACCGATAGAGGTCGTATCGACAACTTCAACAAAAGCGAGTTGATTGACCATCGCTTTGGGCATGACCGTGGTCGCCACCGGTCTGTCTTCGGAGTCGGTATAGACAAATACATCGATGGTATCGCCGATGTGCATGGTGTCCTTGACGTATTGATTGGGAAGTAATACATCGCTCTCATCCAATGCGCGTAAAAAAAGCCCCGGCGTTGTATCTCGGTCGATAGTGAGGATATTGATTTCCCCGATTTTTAGTGTTTCATTCATGGGTATAATTATAGCTAAGATTCACTGGTACGGAGGAAAAATGCGCATAATCATCACAGGAGCGAGTAGCGGACTGGGAGAAGCTCTGGCCATTCATTATGCCACATCGGATAATCAACTCGTCTTGATCGCCCGTCGAGA
>DASUNE010000070.1:0-3086 GCA_036277315.1 Sulfuricurvum sp. | reverse complement strand
AACTCAGGAAGGTCGATCGTGAATGCGGCGACGAATGTCTCCATCAAGTTTGGCTTGAGCTCGTTGTTGTAAAGTTCGCTCATTGCTTCGGTCTCGAGCTGCTCTTTTACTTTTTCTTTGAGCATATCGACCGTAGCGTCTTCAAACCCCGGAAGCATTTTTTTCGCCAATTCATCATTGATCGACACCGCTTCTTTGGCTTGGATCGCGTTGATCTTTACTTTGAACTGAGCGGGTTTTCCGGCAAGCTTTGCTCCTCCGTAGTTTTCAGGGAAGGTAACGTCGATGGTTTTTTCATCCCCTTTTTTCATCCCAATCACTTGGTCTTCAAATCCTGGGATAAACTGACCGCTTCCCAAACGAAGTGAGAAGTTTTCTGCTTTTCCGCCATCGAACGGCTCGCCATCGACAAAACCTTCAAAATCAAGAAGTGCAGAGTCGCCGCTTACGAGCGCACGATCTTCTTCAATGTTCACCAAAGGAGCTTGCGCACTTGCTAACTCTTCGATACGTGCAATAATGGCTGCATCATCAACCGCAGGTTTAGCAACCGCTGGAACCATCCCGGCGTAATCACCCAGTTCGATAGCAGGACGCATAGCGATGCTTACTTCAACATCGATACCGTTGTCATTTTTTTCAAATTTAGTGATATTGGGTTCACCGATAAGGGTGTCCGCTGCGATCTCCATCAATTTGAGCCCTTCGTTGAGCAAATCACGAAGCGCTTGCGCTTCTGCATCTTGAACCAAACGATCCCCGTATTGTTTTTTAACAGCACTCAAAGGAACCTTCCCTTTACGGAAGCCGGCGATCTTAGCATCTTTGCTCAATTGATTGGCGATTTTTTCGACGTTGCTGTCGATGGTGTTACGTGTGATAGCCGCATTGATTTTTGCGTTTGCGGAGTCAATTTTATTGGTTGTGATTTGCATTTGTATCCTTGTAGGGTTATCTCATGACGAGTAAATGGTGGCAATAATAGCGTAAAAGGGTTAATAAATGGCTGAATAAAAGCCAGAACGTGTTAAAGTAATGTAACCATTTTTAAGTGAGAAATTATGATGCACGATGAGAATAAACAATTTGTAGATGCCGTAAAAACCATGATAGCCCATGTGGGTGAAGATGTGACACGCGAGGGATTGCTGAAAACGCCGGAGCGCGTCTTAAAAGCGTACGAATTTATTTATGGCGGGTACAAAGAAGATCCGCAAGCTATTTTAAATTCGGCAATGTTTGAAAGCAGCAATGACGAGATGGTTCTTATCAAAGACATCGAATTTTATTCCACCTGTGAGCACCATTTACTCCCTATTATAGGACGGGCCCACGTTGCCTATATCCCCGATGGAAAAGTCGTCGGACTCTCAAAAATTCCCAGAGTCGTCGATGTATTCGCGCGTCGGATGCAAATACAAGAACAGCTCACCGAACAAATCGCCGATGCGCTGATGCAATCGATTTCCCCCAAAGGGGTGGCGGTCGTGATCCAAGCACGTCATATGTGTATGGAGATGCGAGGGGTCGAGAAAATCAGCTCGACAACGACATCCAGTGCCCTTCGCGGATTGTTCAAGCGGGATGAAAAGACGCGAATGGAATTCTTCAGTCTTATCAATTCCTCTAGCGGTAACCGTTATTAATCCATGCCGCTAAAATCTCTCCGCGATCGTTTGGGCTCTCAAAAACTTAACATCGTTTTTGGAACCATTACCAAAATCTCTCCCACCGTCATTGTTGCCGAGGGGCTTCACGTCAGTATTGGCGATACGGTGACCATTGTCTCGGATGTCGATGGACAGGAGACCATGGGGATGGTGAGCGAAGTGGAGCGCAACCGCTTTTTTATCACGCCGTTTCGGTTTGTCGAAGGATTTCGTGCAGGGGATCGAGTATTTGCGAACCAAAACGGCATGTCTATTGAAGTGGGCGATGGGCTTTTAGGGAGAGTCGTTGATCCTTTTATGAAGCCTATTGATGGAAAAGGGCCTATTTTTGGGAGTCACATTGAGCCGATCATCAAAGCGCCCATTGCCGCTATGAAGAGGGGGATGATCGATGAGGTGTTTAGCGTAGGGGTGAAAACCATCGACGGATTGCTGACATGCGGAAAAGGGCAAAAGCTCGGTATTTTTGCCGGAAGCGGTGTGGGAAAATCGACGCTCATGGGGATGATTGTCCGTGGTGCGCAAGCCCCGATCAAAGTGGTTGCCCTCATCGGTGAGCGCGGGCGAGAGGTCCCGGAGTTTATTGAAAAATCTTTGGGCGGCAATCTCGAAAACACCGTTTTGGTCGTGGCGACGAGTGATGATTCGCCGTTGATGCGCAAATACGGTGCTTTTAGTGCCATGAGTGTGGCAGAACATTTTAAATCGCAAGGGCATGATGTCCTCTTTATGATGGATTCGGTGACCCGTTTTGCGATGGCACAGAGGGAGATCGGTCTGGCGTTGGGAGAACCTCCCACATCAAAGGGGTATCCACCCTCATCCCTGACGCTGTTGCCGCAGCTCATGGAGCGTGCCGGAAAAGAAGAGGGGCACGGCTCGATCACGGCATTTTTCACTGTTTTGGTCGAGGGGGACGACATGTCTGATCCCATCGCCGATCAGTCCCGCTCGATTTTGGATGGCCACATCGTCCTCTCCAGAGAGATGACCGATTTTGGGATCTATCCCCCGATACATATCCTCAACTCCGCTTCACGGGTTATGAACGATATTATTACTCCTGAACATCTTGCTGCCGTACGACACTTTCGACGTCTTTATACACTATTAAAAGAAAATGAGATGCTGATCCGTATCGGGGCCTATGTGCGCGGAACGGATAAAGAGTTGGACGAAGCCATCGCGAAAAAAGAGCAGATGGAAGCCTTTTTGTCGCAAGAGGCGATGAGCTCGAGCGAGTTTCAAGCGTCAGTGGACCAGATGATAGCGTTGATGAAATAACCCAACCTTAAACCTCGCTAAATATAAAAAAACCTTAAGGTAACTATAACAAGGGTTGTATTATTATCCCGAAAGTTAAAGAAGACTAATTTTGTCTTATATTAAATCCACTCTTGGAGAGTCACTTATGCA
>DASUNE010000069.1:0-2777 GCA_036277315.1 Sulfuricurvum sp. | reverse complement strand
ACGGGGCTTTGAGCCTCGAATCTCAACTAAAACCAAAAGGATAATTCATGAATATTCGTAAACGCGCCCTCACTTTTGAAGATGTCTTGCTGATTCCAAAGTACTCTGAAGTGCTTCCAAAAGAAGTCAATTTAACAACTATGCTAACGCGCAATATCCCTTTGAATATTCCTATGGCATCCGCAGCAATGGATACCGTCACTGAGTACCGTGCTGCTATTGCAATGGCTCATTTGGGCGGTATTGGAATCATTCATAAAAATATGGATATTGAAACGCAAGTGAAACAAATTAAAAAAGTAAAAAAATCGGAAAGCGGTATCATTATTGATCCGATTTTTGTCCATCCTACGGCAACGCTTGAAGACGCAGAGTCACTTATGAATGAGTTTAAAATTTCTGGTGTACCTGTGGTTGACGCGCATAATAAGTTGCTGGGAATCTTGACAAATCGTGATATGCGTTTTGAAAAAGATTTGAGTAAACTTGCTGTTGATGCGATGACACCAATGCCGCTTATTACTGCAAAAGCCGGAATCACACTTGCGGAAGCTGAGCAGATGATGCATGTCAATAAAATTGAAAAGCTTCCGATCATTGATGACAATGGTCTCCTCAAAGGTTTGGTGACGATCAAAGACATTAAAAAGCGCATTGAGTATCCCAATGCCAATAAAGACGATTTTGGTCGTCTTCGTGTGGGTGCAGCAATCGGTGTGGGCCAGCTTGATCGTGCTCGTGCATTGGTGGATGCCGGCGTGGATGTCCTTGTTTTGGATTCGGCGCATGGTCACTCAAAAGGGATTTTAGATACCGTCAAAGCCATTAAAAAAGAGATGGTAGTAGATGTTATCGCAGGTAATGTTGCTACGGGCGAAGCGACATTGGCACTCATCGAAGCGGGTGCTGATGGGGTAAAAGTCGGTATCGGACCGGGGTCTATTTGTACGACACGTATTGTAGCAGGTGTGGGTGTTCCTCAGATCTCTGCAATCGATGAATGTGCAGCAGTTGGCCGTAAACACGGAGTCCCTATTATCGCGGATGGCGGTATTCGTTATTCGGGAGATCTTGCTAAAGCCCTCGCAGTCGGAGCAAGTTCTATTATGGCGGGTTCATTGCTTGCCGGAACCGAAGAATCTCCGGGAGATACGATCACGTATCAAGGGCGTCAATATAAAGCCTATCGCGGAATGGGTTCAATAGGAGCCATGACCAAAGGGTCAACCGACCGTTATTTCCAAGAGGGGACAGCCGCGGATAAGCTGGTACCTGAAGGGATTGAAGGACGTGTTCCGTATCGCGGGACGATCGCGGCAGTTGTACATCAGATGATGGGCGGTCTTCGCTCGTCTATGGGATATTGCGGCTCTGAGAGTATCCCTGCTTTTTGGGACAAAGCGGAGTTTGTTGAGATCACGAGTGCGGGACTTAAAGAGTCGCACGTTCACGATGTTATCATTACACAAGAAGCACCGAATTACCACGTTTAAAAAAGGATAGCCATGCAACTTCAAACCGAAGCGCTCCATGCCGGATATGACAAAGACACACAAAGCACGATGGCCGTACCCATCTACCAAACGACTGCATACGAATTTCGTGATGTGGAGCATGCGGCAAACTTATTTGCTCTTAAAGAGCTGGGGAATATCTATACCCGTTTGAATAATCCGACAACGGATGTGTTTGAAAAGCGTTTTGCGGCTCTTGAGGGCGCGGCGGCCGGTTTGGCAACCTCCAGCGGCATGGCCGCAATTTTTTATGCGATTGCCAATGCGGCAGAAGCGGGCGACAATATCATCTGCGCACGTCAGCTTTACGGCGGAACGGTAACACAGGCATCCTATACATTAAAGCGTTTCGGCATTGAAGCACGCTATTTTGATGTTCAGAATCCGAATGAGATTGAAGCATTGGTCGATGATAAAACCAAAGTGATCTTTTTTGAGAGTTTAACCAATCCAAGTATCGATGTCGCAGATATTTCGGCTATTACTGCCATCGCACAAAAACACGGAATCCTCAGTATTGTTGACAATACGGTAGCCACACCGATATTGTGCCGTCCGTTAGAACACGGTGTCGATGTCGTTGTTCACAGTGCGAGCAAATACACCACAGGACAAGGGCTTGCTATCGGCGGTATCCTCGTAGAGCGTCATGATCTCGTTGAGTTTCTCCGTGCAAATCCCCGTTATCCTCAATTTAACGAAGCGGATGAGAGCTATCATGGTTTGGTCTATGTGGACGTTCCTTTGCCTCCGTTTTGTTTGCGTGCACGCCTTTCGTTACTTCGTGATTTGGGGGCGGTTGTTTCCCCTTTTAATTCATGGCTATTTATCCAAGGGATTGAAACATTATCGCTTCGTATGCGCGAGCATTCCCGTAATGCTCAAGCCGTAGCAGAATTTTTGGAAAGCCATCCCAAAGTGAAAAAAGTGAACTATCCGGGACTCAAAAGTAACAGCAATTACGCGAATGCACAACGCTATTTTGAGGGCGGTATGGCGAGCGGCTTGTTGAGTTTTGAAGTGGAGAGTTTTGAAGAGGCAAAAAAAATCGTGGATGCAACCCATCTTTTTTCATTGGTTGTGAATATTGGCGATTCCAAATCGATTATCACCCATCCGGCGTCCACAACGCACCAGCAGCTATCAGCAGAAGAATTGATCGCATGCGGTGTCCCATCAGGGCTTATCCGTCTTAGTATCGGTCTTGAAGCGTCATCGGATTTGATCGATGACTTGATTCAGGCATTAAACGCGTAAAGGGCC
>DASUNE010000068.1:0-5809 GCA_036277315.1 Sulfuricurvum sp. | reverse complement strand
TCCCCGTTTTGGACTGATGCGTGCACGCGAATTTGTGATGAAAGACGGCTATAGCTTTCACTCCACCACAGAGGATTTGGACCGTGAATTTGATGCAATGGAAGCGGCGTACAAACGTATTTTAGAGCGTCTTGGATTGACTTTTCGTATTGTGGAAGCGGACAGCGGTGCGATTGGCGGATCCGGTTCCAAAGAGCTGATGGTATTGGCGCAAAGCGGTGAAGATACCCTGGCGGTCTGTGATACATGTGAATACGGGGCGAATGTTGAAGCAGCACACCGAGCACCGCGAATGGTTATCCCTGAAGCCCCCAAAGCGGATTTCATGAAATTTAAGACGCCGAATATCAAATCCATTGATGATTTGAGCGCATTTTTCCACGTTGATTCGTACTACACCCTCAAAGCAGTCGTAATGCGTGCTGTTTATACGGAAGGGAGTGAGCCTGTGTGCTTCTTTATCCGTGGGTGCGATGAACTTCAAGAGGTCAAAGCCCGCAACAGCGTCGGTGCAATTGATTTGGTGGATATCAGCGAAGCTGAGCTTGGTGAGATCGGTTTGGTCCCCGGATTTATCGGACCGCTTGATCAGGATAAGATCCGTTTTGTCATGGACAACGATACCCGCAATGCAACGTCGATGATCTGCGGTGCAAATGAGGAGGATTACCATTTCGTCGGAGTGGATCTAAGCGTTATGAATGAAGCGGTATTTGCCGATTTAGTCGCCGTACAAGAAGGGGATGGATGCCCTCACTGCGGCGGTAAGTTTCTTCACACCAAAGGGATTGAAGTGGGTCATATCTTCAAGCTTGGCACCGTCTATTCTGCTCCGTTAAAAGCTGAATTTTTAGATGAAAACGGGCGATCACAGCCGTTTATTATGGGAACGTACGGGATGGGTGTGAGCCGTTTAGTAGCTGCGGTCATCGAACAGCACCATGATGAAAAAGGGTGCATCTGGACACACGCAACGGCTCCGTATCTGGTCAATGTCATGGTTTCCAATGTCAAAGAAACAGCGCATGTGGAATACGCGGAAAAACTGTACGCCCAGTTGAACCAAAATGGGATTGAGACCATCTTGGACGATCGAAAAGACCGTTTTGGCTTCAAGATGTCCGATGCTGAGCTCATTGGATTCCCTTTTACCGTTATTGTGGGTAAAGAGATGGAAAACCATCAAGTGCAAATCATGATTCGTCGTACTTCTGAGATGATTACACTGGGTGCTGATGAAGTTATGACTAAATTACAAGAGCTTATCGGATGATCTATTTTTTAATCTACCTGTTTTTAGAAGTGTTACTAACCGTTGAGGTGGCTTCGAAAATCGGTGGATTAATGATGTTTTCCGAAATTGTTCTAAGCGCATTGCTCGGCATTATAATTCTCTTTAATTTTCGTGCCACGTTGGTTTTGAATATTATGGAACTCAAAGAACGACGATTGGATGCCAATGGTTTTTATAAACGTAATCTTTTTTCGCTTCTGGGAGCTATTTTATTGATATTACCGGGAGTGTTGACGGATGTTATCGGTGTTTCAATTCAATTTTATTTACTGATCACCTTGATCATTAGCCAATTTATGCCAAAATACCCACAGCAAAATACACCAAAAAATCCAACTTATTCAAAGGACGACAATGTTATTGATGCCGAAATTATCAGCGACTCTCCTTCTCTGCGCTAGCGTATTTGCTGCTACCGATGCAGAAGTGGTGCAGTTTCTTAAAAAAGGGATGGGAAATAATCCCAATATCAGCAATCTGGACGTAGATATCAGCAGTAAGCAAAAAGTTCCGGGATTGAGCGGTTGGCAAGCTTATTTTATATCCATTGAAGCGGATGTCAAACAAGGTGCGGAAAATCGACATATTAATCAAAATGGGACCTATTTTGTCAATGGAGACATCGTAGCACCGGAGTTGGTCAATCTCAAAACCGGAGAACGTCTCAATGATACGATGGCTCCCGGGTTTCATAGTGCCTATTACGCCAAGGCAAACCTCATCAGCGGCGATGTAAATTCCGAACATAAAGTAGCGATTTTTTCCGATCCATTGTGTCCGTTTTGTCGTCGCTATGTCCCAGAGGCTCTCTCTTATATGTCAAAATACCCTAAAACATTTGCCGTCTATTATTACCACTTTCCTCTCGCACAGCTTCATCCTGCTGCAGTTGCATTGACGAAAGCGGCGATTGCGGCAGAGCAAAACGGTGTCGAAGATGTTACATTGAAAATGTATCAGGTCGAGATTGACCCCAACGAAAAAAGTGAGCAAAAAATTATTGATGCGTTTAACAAAACATGCAAAACAAAATTGAGTGTTGCCGATTTGCGACGCCCTTTAGTGGTTAAACAATTTGAATTTGACCAAAAAGCAGTGCGCACAATGACGGTCAATGGAACGCCTACGGTATTCTTTGATGGACAAAAAGACAGTAAAAAAATGAAATACAAAGATGTAAAGGTCAAATAATTTATGAAAAAACTCACCATCGCAACTCGTGGCAGCAAGCTCGCACTTTGGCAATCCAACTATATTAAATCGGTGATTGAATCGGCACGTCCTGATATTGAGGTGGAACTCAAAATCATTATCACCTCCGGAGATAAGATTTTGGACGTTCCGCTGGCAAAAATCGGCGGCAAAGGGTTGTTTCTAAAAGAGATCGAGGAAGCTCTTTTGGCGGGTGATGCACAAATGGCGGTTCATTCTCTTAAAGATGTTCCGACGGTCATGCCAGAGGGGCTTTTACTCAGTGCCATTACCACCAGAGAAGATGTCCGCGATGCGATGCTGAGTGAAAAATATTCGGATATTGCTTCATTGCCTCAAGGTGCGGTGGTAGGGACCTCCTCGTTGCGCCGTCGTATGCAGCTGCTTGAGAAACGTCCTGATTTGGTGATCAAAGACTTGCGCGGAAATGTGGATACCCGTATCCGCAAGCTCAAAGAGGGGGAGTTTGACGCGATTATTTTGGCAGCCGCAGGGATCAATCGTCTCGGATTTGCAAGCTTGGTGACGTACTTTTATCCTATTTCTTTGGATGAGATGATCCCTTCTATGGGTCAGGGTGCTTTAGGAATCGAGACGATCAATGAACCGTGGGTCATTGAGATAGCACAGATGCTTGAAGATGCCCACAGCCGTATTGAGACGACGATGGAGCGTGAGTTTGTGGATACGCTTCAAGGAGGGTGTCAAGTGCCTATCGGTGTGAGTGCCCGAGTGCAAAAGGATGGCAGTGTGAAATTGTGCTCAACGCTTGGAATGCCGGATGGTACGGAAATAATGGGGGAAGAGCTTCTTGTTACACCCGAAGGATTTTCGGGTGCGGGCAAAGCGATGGCGGGTCGACTTATCGATCAGGGGGCCCTTGAGCTTTTGTCCCGTGCTGAAATGATGGCGGATGGACACAAAAGATGACATTGTTAAAAACCATTGAGTTATTAAAATCGCACAATGAACTGCGTATTATTGATACTCCATTGGATATCTATCTTGAGATCCCCCACTTGGCCTATGCAGAAGTCAAAAAAGAGGATGGGGGAAAAGCACTTTTGTTCACCCATCCCATCGATTCAAAAAATGACAAAGCATTCTCTACCCCTGTCGTGATGAATCTTTTTGGTTCTTACAAACGTACCGAGTTGCTGTTTGGGCGTGATGTGGAGGGTGTGGCGCAGGAGATTGAAAAACTTCTGCACATGAAACCGCCGCAAGGTTTTAAAGAAAAAATAGGGATGTTGGGCGATCTTTTTTCCATGAAAGATATTTTTCCTAAAAAACTCAAAACGCGCGGTGCATGTCAAGAGATAATTGCGCAAGGCGAAGAGATTAATCTTTATGATTTGCCGATTTTAACGACGTGGGAAGAAGATGGAGGACCCTTCATCACTATGGGTCAAGTCTATACTCAGAGTTTGGATGGGGAGGTCGTCAATCTGGGTATGTATCGACTTCAAGTGTATGATAAAAATCATTTAGGGATGCATTGGCAAATCCATAAAGACTCTTCTCATTTTTTCGATCAATACAGCCGAGCAGGTAAACGAATGCCGGTTTCGATTGGAATCGGAGGCGATCCTTTGTATACCTGGTGTGCCACTGCTCCATTGCCGTATGGGGTGAATGAACTGCTGCTGTACGGTCTGATAAAAAAAGAGGCTCCAAAGCTCGTTCAATCGATCACAACCCCTTTGTATGTTCCGGAAGATTTGGATTTTGTCATCGAAGGGTGGGTAGATCCGGAAAAACTCGTCCTTGAGGGCCCTTTTGGAGATCATACGGGATACTATACTCTGGCAGAATACTATCCGGCAATGGAAGTAA
The DNA here is from genome assembly GCA_036277315.1 of Sulfuricurvum sp. Classification (GTDB taxonomy): domain Bacteria; phylum Campylobacterota; class Campylobacteria; order Campylobacterales; family Sulfurimonadaceae; genus Sulfuricurvum. Next base: position 1,467 of record DASUNE010000068.1, on the reverse strand, counting down.
GCGCCATAACAAGCCGTAAACATCCCCATTATTTGGCAACGGTTGTCGGTAAGCCGCCACTCGAAGACAAATACATGGGGTGGGCAACGGAGCGCATTTTCCTGCCTCTTTTGAAAACGAATGCCGCCGATTTGATTGACTATCATATGCCTGAAAACGGTGTTTTTCATAATTTGATTTTGGCAAAGATGAAACCGCTTTACAAAGGGCATACCAAGCAGTTTATGCATCTGTTTTGGGGTTCAGGGCAAATGAGTTTTGTGAAACATGCCTTCTTTTTTACAGAGGATGCACCGAAACTAACCAATTATGAAGCGTTGGCAACGTATGCACTGAATCGGTTTATTCCGAAATGTTTGTTTATATCGGAGGGAATTACCGATGCGTTAGACCATTCAAGCCCTGAAGCACTTGTCGGCGGTAAGCTTGGAGTTGATTTTACCGCATCGTATGCCCTTAAAAAGCCGGATGTATTGGAGAGCACTGTTTTATTGGAGCAAATACGCCCACTTCTTCCGGAAGTGCAAGAGGTGATGCAGTTTATGCGTCATACCGCCAATCCAATCACCGTTATTGGCGTTAAAAAGACCCGTTCATTGGCCCTTGGTGCCCAAATACTTCAATCGCTTGAATCCCATTTGCGAATTGTCGTTTTTGTTGACATTGAAAAAAATGATTTGACCAACCCTTATATGCTGTTGTGGCGCGTAGCGAACAATATTGATGCAGGACGAGATATCAGCGTTCAGGGATCGATTGTCTCAGTAGACGGAACCGATAAAACGGCTATTGATGGGTTTGAACGAGAGTGGCCGGGAGATGTTAACTGCACGCCTTGGGTTGTCGAAAAACTCAAGTCACTTTCACTTTGGGATTTAGAGAATAAGTTGGAACAAAAGTATCAAGTGTGAAAGGCGTGTGAAAAAAATTAAGCAATCTATTAGAATTCCTAATGTATCATCATTTTAGACTTTAATTAACAGGGAATTATATTCGATGATTAAAACTTCATTTATTACGCTTTTTTTAATGGCGTCTATTTCGTCTTTGAATGCTGCAACCTACAAAGGTCAAAAGATTTACATGGATACGTGTAAAGAGTGTCACGGTGGCGGTCAAGAGTTAGCCGCTTCAAAAAACATACGTACATGGGAAAAGCTGATGGACAAAAAAGGTGAAAAGCTTTCGGATATCCATTTGTCTTCTAAAAAAGCGCAGGCTTCCCATGAATATTTTGACAGTAAAAAATTCACTAAAGATTCCAAACACATTGAAGATTTTTTGACGGAATACGCCAAAGATAGCGGAAATGTCCCTGCCTGTAATTAATCTACCGCTTTGCGGTACTGCTTTCTAAACCAAACTTCGCTAAAATACCCCACTTTTTTATTATTTGGAGACACTATGGAAAAAATGTGGTCCGGACGTTTTGCACAGGATGCATCGTCATTGTTAGAACAATTTAAT
>DASUNE010000067.1:0-5103 GCA_036277315.1 Sulfuricurvum sp. | reverse complement strand
AACTCCGAGGTCGTTCTCAGCCGTAAGATTTCGGAACGCCGTATCTATCCTGCGATTGATATTCTCAAATCGGGAACGCGTAAAGAAGAACTTCTTTTGGGTGCAGACGTACTCCAAAAAGTTTTTGTCTTGCGTTCTATGCTTCACAAACAAGAAGACGAAGTCGAAGCCTTGCGTTTCCTTTACAGCACGATGCTCAAAAGCAAAAGCAACACCGAATTTCTTGACAGTATGAACGAGTCGAGCAAATAATGCGTGTCGGTGTCTTTGATAGCGGGGTTGGGGGCTTAAGCGTCGTCAAATCGCTGTTGGAACACCGCTTGTTTGAAGAGATCATCTATTTTGGAGATACCGCCCGCGTCCCGTATGGGGTCAAAGATCAAAACACTATTATCCGCTACTCCCTCGAAGCCCTCGAATTTTTTAAAAACTTTGAAATCGATTTGCTCATCACCGCCTGCAATACCGTCAGCGCCTACGCATTGGATGAGATGCGTCTTCACAGCGATCATGATGTCATCGGTGTGGTCGATCCCGGAGTCTTGGCCCTTAAAAATGCGATTCCCAATACCGATGCCAATATCCTGATCCTAGGGACAAAAGCAACAGTCAAATCCGGCGCCTACGAAAAAGGGCTTCAAGAGCTCGGCTATCATAACTTTAGAGCCATTGCCACTACCTTGCTCGTCCCTATCGTTGAAGAGGGATTGTATGAGGGAGAGGTGCTTCAAAGTGTATTACACCATTATTTTGGGGCAATAAGCGAAGCCCCCGATGCCATTATCCTTGGATGCACCCATTTCCCCCTCATCGCCAATGCGATCGAAAACTATTTTGAAGGGAAAAGTACCCTTATCCATTCCGGAGAAGCGATCGTTGAATACCTAGAAGGTCATTATGATTTTACCAAGCGTTTTGAACACACCTCATTGAAATTTTTTGCCTCCGAAAATCCCGAAGGCCTACGTAAAACCGCCCGTGAATGGCTAGGAGAAACAGTATGAGTTCACCATCCGAAGTATTAGCACTCAAATACCGCCCCAAACGATTCGAAGAACTCATCGGTCAAGAGAGCATCTCACAAACCCTTAGTCTCGCCCTGGACTCCAAGCGTCTCTCCCATGCCTATCTTTTCTCAGGACTTCGCGGGAGCGGGAAGACCTCTACGGCGCGTATTTTTGCCAAATCGCTCATGTGTGACAACGGTCCTACCTCCAGCCCGTGTGACGTCTGTTCTCATTGTGTTATGGCAAACGAAGGACGGCACATTGACATCATCGAAATGGATGCTGCATCCAGCCGTAAGATCGACGACATACGCGACCTCATCGAAAACACCAAATACCGTCCTGCCGCAGGCGCCTTTAAAATCTTCATCATCGACGAAGTGCACATGCTCACCAAAGAAGCGCATAACGCTTTGTTAAAAACCCTCGAAGAGCCCCCCGAATACGTTAAATTTATCCTTGCAACGACCGATCCGCTCAAACTGCCTCCAACTATCCTGAGCCGTACGCAGCATTTTCGTTTTAAACGTATCAGCCACCCCAATATCGTCCATCATCTCAGCCACATACTCCATCTCGAAAACATCGAATTCCAAAGCGAATCGCTTGATATTTTGGCTCGAAGCGGATCGGGAAGCTTGCGCGACACCCTCACCCTCCTCGATCAAGCCATCATCTATTCCAAAGGATTTGTGGACGTCAAAACGGTCGCCGATATGCTCGGACTTCTTGACCCCCAGACCATCACCCTTTTGTTTGACGCTATCTTTGCAAAAGACACAACCACCCTTATCTCTATGCTTAAAGAACTTGAAGCCTACGAAGCCGAAATGGTGGTCGATGAGCTGATCGCGTATCTCAAAGAAAAACTCTATGAAGGCAACCATCGCTTTAGCCCTCTGATCATCGAACGATTTTTTCGAATCCTCAGCGACGCCAAGGCCCTTTTCGCAATCAATGCCGACGGAGGATTTGTAGTAGGACTCATCCTCTTTAAGATGATTGAAGCCTTAAAAATCAAAGAGATCGGTGAGATGATCGAGTCGCTTGAGTCACGTACCCCTCTCAATGCTGTCTCCAGCGGAATCCCAACAACCCCTGCTCCACAGCCTGAGGTTAAAGTTTCTGCCAGTGCTCCATCCCAATCGCCATTTGAAGCATTATGCGCCAAACTTCGTGATAGGGACACGACCCTCTCTCGCTGTTTCGAGGGATGTATCTCCTATATTTCGTATGAAGACGGGATATTGACGTGGGAAAGCTGCGCCGAAGGGGAGAATAAAGAGCTCCTAAAACACAGCTATTCGATCATTCGACAGTTTGTCCGAGAGATCTACGGGATCGACACCGTCATCAAATCGCAAGGGTGCACCAAAACACCAAAAGATGAGCTTTCCACAAAAGCCGATGAGCCAGAGACCCCCATTAATCTTGTCCATGCATCTGAGCCTTTTACCATTACCGAAGCACCGCAACCGATCATTGAACCTTCTTCCATGGTCGAAGATGCAGAGATCGGAGTGGGCAGTTGTGTCAGTGATTGCAATGAAGTAAGTGTCAAAGAGTTTGACGGCTCAGACGTCCTCAAAGAACCCATGATCGCCAAAGCTGCTGAACTCTTTGAAGCGACGAAGATTACGGTGCAATCGAAGGTATAGCCTCTTCTTTTAAGAATAGGCTACTTTTAATCAAACAAATTTCTCCCAATAACACTCTCATTCATTTTCGCACTACACTCAATATTCAATCATTTGAATCTAACTCCAGAGCATTAATTTTTCATTTGCCTAACATCGCTACAATACGTGTCATAATAACAAAAATTGTTAAGGAATGGCAGATGAAAAAGATTATACCTATCGCATTGTTGACTGCATTTATGAGCGGTTCACTGTATGCCGCAAATTTTGATATCGGAGTGTCCGGTTCAGACAGAGGTATTGATGGATTTTCCCTCTCTATCGGAAACTATTATCATGCCCCTGTGCAAGAGATCATGGTGATCGAACGCTCTATCCCGCGTGATGAGATGAGCGTTGTATACTTTTTAGCACGACAATCGCATAGAAGCCCTCAGTATGTTACCGATTTACGTCTGCGCGGCATTAGCTGGTGGGATATCAGTCTGCGTCTCGGGCTTGACCCACGTACCCTTTATGTCATCAACAGTGGCAGATATTCACAACCCCCTTATGGCAATGCATACGGTTATCACAATGGAAAAAGACATCATAAACTTAGAGATTCCGACATTGTCGAGCTTGTCAATGTTCGCTTTCTCTCAAGGTATCACGGGATAAGCCCGGATGAAGTGATTGATCGCCGACGCCGCGGAGAACACTATCGAAACATTGACAATGACTACCGTGGGAGAAAATCCGAACACATGCAGCGTAATGAATATCAAAGACAAAACGAAAGACAGCATGAAAGACAAAATGAGAGAGGGCGTGATGACCGAGATCGTGGGGACAAGAGAAATAGCAAAGAGCACAATGACCGCTAAACGTGGTCATTATAATCGAAGCAATTTTTACTTTTTCTTCTTCCATACTGACATCTGTGAGATCGTGTGCTGAAATTTACGCTCGGTTTCACGAATGATAAACGGAACATCTTCTGTCGCAATAAGCACAAAATTTTCGTCTAATATCTCGTGTAACCCTTCGAGCGTTGAGACTGCTTTTCCCTGTTCATCTACATATCCACCCAGCCAAAATTGTTTTTGCGTATACTCTTCTCTCCATGTATAGGGTGAAGTCAGCACCAAAATTCCATCCTCATTCATCCGCTCATGGATGGTGGTTAAAAATAACTTCGGTTGGTACAATCGGTCGATAAGATTGGTAGCCATGACCAAATCATACCCGCCAAAACGTTCATCTAAGGCGCACGCATCCCCTTGAAAAAATGCCGCTTTGACGCACGCATCCCGGAAATGGTACATGGTCATATCAACAAGTACTTGATGTTTCAGTTCCCCTTCCCCATTTTGAGCGTAGCTTATACGGCCGTTTTTTTGAAGCTCTACTGCCGCATCGATAAACGCTTGAGAATAATCAACGCTATCCACATGGTCAAAACTTTGTGCCAGCTCAAACGACGCGCGCCCGGTTGCACATCCCAAATCCAAGGCTCTGCGTTGCTGCGTATTTTTTGAATACCCGATCGCTTTTTGGGCACATGCTTTGGCAAAATTCATCACTCCAAAAACTTCGTCTCCGTATTGAAAATCCAAATACTGGGATACCAACTCATCGGTTTCGTAAATATTTTCTTCTTGCATTTTCACTCCTTGATTTTCAATAAGGGAAGGGTATTAAGCAAGTCCTCGCAATAGTCCCACTGTTCTAGGGTCTCTTTCCACTCTTTTGGAATGCTATTGACCCCAAAATATGCCCCCAAAACCATTCCGATAGCAATGGCGCGTGAGGCATTGTCACCCCCAACCATGGCATTGGCTTGCAGTGCTTTCTTTAGCCCATCTTCTTGATCGGCGTATTTGAGGATAAAATAAACCGCCCCCGGAAGGGTCCCCTCCGTAGGGCTTGCTTTGCCGACTTTTATCGGTTCTGAGCGTCCGATATCCCACAGTCGTGCCATGCTCGTAAGAGCCAGATCATCGACAAACGGCTCTTTTGAAAGGGACGAATTCTCATCGGTTGCTTCTTTGAATTTTGCAATCGCCTGCGCGGCCTTGGTCTCAAAAAATCCCCCCATCTGTACGGCAACCGCTTCGATCGCATCACTTGGATGAATGCCATTGATCACTCGGTGGGTAACGCGGGCAAAAAATTCCCCGCCGCCCAGCGCTTCACTGTTTCGATGGGTAAACATGCACGCTCTCGCAATAGCAGCCAATTCTTCTTCATCCTCATAATACGCATGCGCGGCAACATGACGAATCGCCATTGCATTGGATATACCCCCCAAACGATCAATCGCAACGCCTTGTTTTACTTGAGAGTACGTCTCTTTGGTCATCGTACAAATCCAAGAACCCCAGCCGTTTTCCAATCGATTCATCCAATGGGGAATCATAGCCGCTACATTAAAATCTCGTTTGCGATCAGCCGTACAACTCAAATGTTCCAAA
>DASUNE010000066.1:0-7871 GCA_036277315.1 Sulfuricurvum sp. | reverse complement strand
TCCACAAATTTCAAAGGTTTTGAGAGATATTTTTGTCGCACCCATCCGCCAAAGTCATGCGGATACAGATAGTTTTGACCTCTTGGGCGTACGCAATCTGGAATCTCCAAAATCACTCCGCTTTTGACCGCTTCGAGCGCTGAGTTAATCGCATTGTACGCCGTATTGGATTTAGGTGAAGCGCACAAATAAATAACCGCTTGCGCTAAAATGATTCGAGATTCCGGATACCCGATTTGTTTGACACTCATCATGGCGGAGGTGCATAGTGTCAGGGCTTGGGGATTGGCATTGCCCACATCTTCGCTCGAGAGGATCACGAGTCGTCGTGCGATAAACTCAGGCGGTTCTCCCCCTTCGATAAGGCGGGCAAGATAATAGATCGCCGCATCCGCATCGCTTCCTCGGATACTTTTGATAAGTGCGGAAGCCAGATCATAATGGACCCCCGCTTCCGAACTTCCCTGTGCTTGTGCCGTAGGACGAAGTGATTTGAGCAATCCGAGTGTTATCGTTTTTTTCAAAGCCGTTGCCACTTCAAGGAGCTTGAGCATCGCCCTGGCATCACCGCCGGAGCTGGCTATCAAATACGCCCGTGCCTCATCGTCCATCTCAACTTTTGTTCGGACTAACAAATCTTCTAACGCTTCCACACCGATCGTTTGCAGTTCAAACAATAAGGATCGAGAACGCATCGCCGCAGTAAGACTAAAATAGGGATTTTCCGTCGATGCACCGATCACTAACGCGCTGTTTTTTTCCATAACCGGCAATAACACTTCTTGCTGATTTTTTGCCAATCGGTGCACTTCATCAATGAAAATAAGCGGTTTTGTCAGAGAGTTTTCGTATTGATCAAATATTTTGCGCAAGTTTTCGATTTTAAGAGAGGTCGCGTTGAATTCATAGAAAGGGAGCTCCATCACCGAGGCGATAATACGCGCTAATGTCGTTTTGCCGCAACCGGGAGGTCCGTAAAAAAAAGCGTGAGTCAGATTTCCGCTCTCACACAAAGAGCGTAGAGGTGCATCCAATGCACATAAATGGGATTGCCCCACCACCTCATCAAAGGTTTTAGGGCGAAGAAGATACGTGAAATCCGCCATTATTTTTTAAACTTATTATCACTTTTCGGTTTGTACTTATTGGTTCCAAATACTTCTTCAGCAGGTTTGATCTTTTTATCTTTAATAAATTCTCGCTTGGTTGGCTTTTTCACCTCTGGAACACTTTTCTTTTCCGTTGGTTTACGCAAAAGTTTTGCTTTGCCTTGAGCGTCTTTTTGTTTCATTATCTGCGCTTTTTCCGCGGTTTCTAAAAAGTCACGCAATGAGGAATACTCATTTCGCTCCAAAAAGCGCACTTTACCCGTAGGAAGATTATTAAGCTCGATTCCGCCGAAACTAAGGCGTTTCAAATCGACAATTTCTGCACCGAAGTGAGCGAAAAAACGGCGTAATTCACGATTTTGCCCCTCTCCGATGGCTACTTTTAAAATCGAATAGTCGCCTTGGTCTTTTTGGACTTGATAGGCATAAAAAGGGGCAAAGCTCATCGGTCCCTCTTCAGCGTATTCGTGCGCACCGGCACTGGCATCCTCGAGTTCTAATCCCTCACCCATAGCGATTTTCATCCCTTCGGTGACAGGTCCTTTGATCTTGATTTTGTAGACCCGCTCCATCTTGGAAGTCATCAATGCCGTCGCAACACGCGAGGCATCGGTGAGGAGCAATAGCCCTTCTGACGCATAGTCAAGTCGTCCAACCGGGATAAAATGTTTGTAGTTTTTGGAGAGTGAATCGTAGATCGTTTTACGCTTTTGAGGATCTTTTTTGGTCACCAGCTCCCCGCGCGGTTTGTTGTACACGATCACCGTAAACTGATCCGTTGCCGTGATTTTGTTACCGCTAACACTGACGTTAGCACTTCGCTCATCGACCGATATGGCAGGATTTTTTTCGATCTCTCCGTCGATACGGACATATCCGTCCAAAATCGCCTGATCCGCTTCTCGACGTGAATAGGTCGAGTAGTGGGCTATAAATTTGTTAAGTCTCATCATGAGATACCTGCTTCCACGAGGGTATGAAGATGCAATGCACCTTGTATAATGCCGTCATTATTTGTGACGACTAACAATTGAATTTTTTTGTTTTCGATTAGAACCAACGCATCAGAGGCCAGCATGGAGCCATCACGTATCACCAATGGATTTTTCGTAGCATACTCTTTAGCACCCGCTTCAAGTGAGAAATTCTCTGCCAGCAATGCACGGCGAATATCCCCATCACTTAAAAGTCCTGAAAGTTTCCCGGCGCTATCGGTCAGCATTACCGTTCCCAAACGCCCTTCACTTAAGACTAAAATCGCCTCTTTGAGGGGAGTGTTTTCCTCCACAATCGGAAGATTCTCGGTACGCATCAAATCGCTTACTTTGACAAACAGCTTTTTGCCCAAAGCTCCACCCGGATGAAACGAGGCAAAATCCTCTTTTTTAAAGCTACGCGCTTCCATCAAGCATACGGCCAAAGCATCGCCCATCGCAAGAGTAAGGGTCGTTGAAGAAGTGGGAGCGATATTGAGCGGACACGCTTCAACGGCAACATTGATATTAATAACCTCATCGCTGAAACGCCCCAATGTCGACTCCGCATTGCGCGTCATCCCGATCAGTGGGATGTCAAAACGCTTAATATGAGGCAAGATGGCACTGAGTTCCGGACTCTCACCGCTGTAACTAATGGCAATGACGACATCATTACCGTCAATCATTCCCAAATCACCGTGCAACGCTTCGGTCGGATGTAGGAAAAAACTTGGGGTTCCGGTCGATGCGAACGTTGCCGCCATTTTTGCCCCGATAAGTCCCGACTTGCCGACTCCCGTAATGATAAGTTTGCCTCGACACCCAAGAATCATCTCCACACATTTTGGAATCTCATCCCCAATGGTTTTCATCGCATCACGCAGTGTTTGCGCTTCGATTTCAAGTGTCTTGCAGGCTATTGCGATATAATCGTTGTTCATAAACTAATTATAGCTAAAATTGACTTTAAACAGGTGCAAATGCCATGCAAAACCTCTTTGTAGAAGTATCGTCGCTAGATAGTCGTGCCACCGAAAAATTTGGTTTGAGCTCCGAAGTTATGATGGAACACGCTGCCATCGCACTCAATCGTACCATCCGTGAAAAATTTGCGCTGGGCTCCTCTGTTTTGATCGTTTGCGGAAGCGGCAACAACGGGGCCGACGGCTTGGCGTTAGCGCGCTTGCTTGATGTTGCCTATGATGTCATCGTCCATCTCCCCTCTGCCCCGACCTCGTCTCTGGGAAAACTTCAGCTCAAACGACTCGAAAAAATGGGGATTAAGAACGAAAGACTCCCCAAACATGCCGATGTTATCGTCGATGCCCTTTTTGGAAGCGGTTTAAATCGCCCTCTTGACGAAGCATCCAATAAAATTTTAGAAACACTTAACGCTATGAGCGGCTTCAAAATTGCCTGCGATCTCCCCAGCGGTTTATTTTCCGACGGGATGCTTAATTCATCAACCTTCAGAGCCAATCTTACCGTTACCATGGGTGCCTTAAAGCGATGCATGTTTAGTGATGCCGCCAAAGAAATCGTAGGGGAAATCATCGTTGCAGACTTAGGCATCCACCACTCCCACTATGAAATTCCTTCCCAATGGTATCTTCTTGAGCCCGACGACTTGCGTCTTCCGCTTCGTACGTTATCAACGGCCCACAAAGGGACGTATGGGCATTTAGCCGTAGTATGCGGTGAAAAAGCGGGCGCCGCCATTATTGCAGGGTCTGCCGCTTTGCGATTTGGAACAGGACTTGTCAGTCTTATCAGCAACGAAAATGTTACTCTTCCCTATGAACTCATGCAAAGCCACTCGACTCCCGCAACCACAACCGCTATTGCGTTAGGAATGGGGATGGGAGTTGAATTTTGCGACGATGAGCTCACCTCCTTGCTTGACAATACCCATCCTCTTGTTTTGGACGCGGATATTTTTGCTCATCCGCTGTTTCTCAATTTACTCAAACGTCCCAGCATCGTCCTCACTCCTCATCCCAAAGAATTTGTCACCTTATTGCGCGTTTGCAAAATAGCGGACATCGACACCCAAACGCTGCAAAACGACCGCTTTGGCTACGTCCAAAAATTTTGCGCCCTCTATCCAAACACGGTGTTAGTCCTCAAAGGTGCCAATGTCATCATCGGAAGAAATCAGGATTTTTTTATCAATCCTCACGGGACAGTCGCTTTGGCAAAGGGGGGAAGCGGAGATGTTCTGTCCGGCCTTATCGGCGCCTTGCTCGCGCAAGGATACGATCCGTTAAAATCGGCGCTTCAAGCCTCCCTTTCCCACGCCATGGCCTCTCAAAAGCTCTCTAAAAACAATTACGCGATGACCCCCTTTGATCTCATTGAAAGCATTACGATTCTATGAAAAAAATTGTACTGCTTTTTAGTGGTGAAGGGAGCAACCTTGCCAATGTCATCGAAAAAATTCATCACAAACACAGCGTTATAACCTGTGCCATTACAAACAACCCTCATGCGGGAGGTATTGCTAAAGCCAATCGTGCGAATATTCCTGTCGAGGTGTGTGATCACACCCTTTATCCCTCTCGAGAAAGTTACGATGCGGCATTGGTTAAGATGATCCAAGATTACGATCCTGACCTCGTTGTGCTGTGTGGATTTATGCGGATATTAACCCCGGTTTTTACCTCTCAAATCCGATCCATCAACCTTCATCCATCGCTTCTTCCCGCATTCAAAGGGGCCCGTGCGATTGAACAAAGTTTTGAGAGCAATGAGAAAATATGCGGTGTAAGTGTACACTGGGTGAGTGATGAGCTCGATGCCGGTGAAATAATCTTACAAAAAAGCTTTACTAAAAACCCCCATGATACTTTAGAAGAATTTACCGCTAAAATTCGTAAAATTGAATATGAAATCCTGCCTCAAAGTATTATTAAAATTCTCAAAAGTTAACCGAAAAAAGGACAATGATGCACACATTACAAATTGGAAAATATACATTAGGAAGCCGCCTCATCGTAGGAAGTGGAAAATACGATTCGTTTGAAACGACCAAAGCGGCGACACTTGCAAGCGGTTCAGAACTTATCACCGTTGCTGTTCGCCGCCTTAACATCACCAACCCTAACGAGGCCAATCTGCGTGATACCTTCGCAGGGACCAATGTTAAATTTCTCCCGAATTCAGCCGGATGCACCACCGCCGAAGAAGCGATCACCCTCTTTCGTCTCACGCGTGAAGCCACAGGGATCGATCTCATCAAACTCGAAGTGATCGGCGACACCCAAAAAACCCTCTATCCCGATGTTTTAGAGACGATCAAAGCGTGTGAAGTGTTAGCGCGCGATGGTTTCACGATTATGGCGTACACCAGCGATGATCCGATCATGGCCCGTCGTCTTGAGGATGCCGGCGCTCATGCCATCATGCCTCTTGCAGCCCCTATCGGCAGCGGATTGGGAGTACAAAACCGTTATAACATCGTGTTTGTGCGTGAAGCGGTCAAAGTGCCGATTATTGTCGATGCAGGGATCGGATGTGCCAGTGATGCCGCTCTTGCGATGGAATTGGGAGCGGATGGTGTTTTAACCAACACGGCTATCGCCCAAGCACAAAATCCGATGATGATGGCAGAAGCTATGAAAAATGCTGTTATAGCAGGACGATTGAGTTATCTTGCAGGACGTATCCCTAAACGCCCGTATGCAACGGCAAGTTCACCAATCGATGGGATGATACAATTTTGATTTGATACGCCATCGGAACACGTCCCGACTGGCTACGTTAACACTGGGTTCACCTCGGCGGTGTGCCCAAATACAATTTTCTACCCTTCTTCTCTATTAAGTTTTCCGCGCATTAAAAAATAGATACCTACCCCAATCCCGCTCCAAATCGCAAATCGTATCCATGTATGCAACTCCAATCCTGACATTATAAAAATCAATAATGCAAAATTCAAAGGAATTAACACCCAAAACATTGGAACCCTAAAGGTTCCAACAAGCCCTTTTTTACGTAACACAATGATTGCAATGCCGACAATAAAATAGGCAAAAAGTGTCCCGATATTTACCAACTCCGCTAAAATTTTCAAAGGGACAAATCCCGCTAAAAAGGCAAGAAAGAATCCTCCGTACAACGTCACTTTAAACGGTGTATTGTATTTTGGATGAACTTCTCTAAAAAATTTCGGCAAAAATCCGTCACGAGAAAGCGCATGCGCCACGCGCGTAAATCCAAGACCCATAACTAACATAACCGTCGTGATCGTAACAACCGCTCCAAGAGCAATAATACTTGCGACAAAAGGCTCATCAACACGCAGCATAGCAAATGACAACGCATGAGGTACATCCAACTCTTTATAACTAACCATAGAGGTAAGGGTGAAACTGACCAAAATAAAAAACATGGTTGAAAACGCTAACGAAATCATAAGCGCTTTTGGGATCGTTTTAGCTGGGTCTTTCGTCTCTTCAGCAACCGTTGAAATCGCATCAAATCCTAAATAGGCAAAAATAATCAAACTGGTCGCGTGCCACATTCCTTCCCAGCCAAACGGAAAAAAGTTTCGGATATTATTAATATCAAAATGCTGCAACCCAAAATAAACAAATATAGATAGCACCACAATTTTGATATAAACAATGATGTTATTCACCCGCGCGCTCTCTTTGATCCCGATTGCTAAAAGTGTAAAAATAACGGCAATTACCAAAAAGGCGCTGATATCGACGTACGTTCCGGCAGCGGGATTATAAGCACCGCTTAACGCATTCGGAAGCGCTAGATGAAAATTCGTCTCGATAAAGGTACGAAAATACCCCGACCATCCCGTCGCAACCGCACTGGTAGCCACTCCGTACTCAAGCAAAAGATTCCATCCGACCAGCCATGCAAAAAACTCGCCCAGCGTCGCATACGTATAGTTGTAGGCACTTCCCGATACCGGATAAATAGAACTCATCTCAGCATAGATAAGTGCTGTAATACCAATGGCAATAGAACCAATTAAAAACGATAAAACGATAGCAGGACCCGCAGTTGTAGCGGCTGCCTGACCGGTAATTACAAAGATACCGGCACCGATAATCGCGCCAACGCCGATGAAAGTAATATCCAAAAGGTTGAGATGACGAGCCAAACCTGCAGCACCTACCTTTGGAATTTTAGTGCTAAATAAACCCATCCATTCACACCTTTATAGTATTGTTTGTACCCAATTATAGCAGATATCAATTTCGTATTGACATTTTGTTTATTATGCACTATAATTTCGCCTCACTAAATTTGGTTTTAACCCTTTTTAGCTGATAGGTCGGGGCGTAGCTCAGTATGGTTAGAGTACTTGCTTTGGGAGCAAGGGGCCGGAGGTTCGAGTCCTCTCGCCCCGACCATGTTTATAGATTCGAAATTTTAAATAATAATTTTATATGGTGGAATTAGCTCAGTTGGTTAGAGCACTGGTTTGTGGTGCCGGGGGTCACGGGTTCGAGCCCCGTATTCCACCCCATATATTTGTTTGTTTAATGTGTTTTTGACATTTCGATGTTTTAGAAGGACTTTGTGCGTTCGTAGCTCAACTGGATAGAGTAACGGACTTCGGATCCGTAGGTTATAGGTTCGAACCCTATCGGGCGCACCATCGTATAACTCGCGTCCTTAGCTCAGTTGGATAGAGCAATGCCCTTCTAAGGCATCGGTCAGAGGTTCGAATCCTCTAGGGCGTACCACCTTAGATTTTTTATGTGCGGATGTGGTGAAATGGTAGACACGCCAGACTTAGGATCTGGTGCCGCAAGGTGTG
>DASUNE010000065.1:0-3109 GCA_036277315.1 Sulfuricurvum sp. | reverse complement strand
CCCCAACCGTGGAGAATAAGCGTTTTGTGTCTCATTTGATGCTCTGTGTGTAGCGGCGTACTTCATCATCCAAAGCAAACACATCCTCGAGAGATTTAGGCGTTTGGGAAAAATGCTCATACGTATCTAAGACAAGGCGCGAAAGAGTACCAAAAGTGATCTCACCGGACATAAAACGCGAAATCGCCACTTCATTCGATGCATTGACAATAACGCCGCGAAGCGGATTGCGAAGAAGATCCTCTTTGATCTTCCAGATGGGATAGCGCTCGGATTGTATTTCCCGAAACTCCAAAGTTCCGGCACGAACCAAATCAACACGCTCCAATATCGGCTCATCCACTTTTCCCATCAAGGCATACGCGATGGGAAGCTTCATATCCGCATTGGCAAAATGGGCCGTTGTAGAGCCGTCCTTGTAATCAATAAGAGCATGAATAAGAGATCGCGTTTCGATAATAGCATCGTATTCCCCCTCGCCAAACAGCCATCGCGCTTCCAAGAGCTCAAACACTTTGTTCATCATCGACGCACTGTCAATCGTGATCTTTTGCCCCATCGACCAGTTTGGGTGTTTGAGGGCATCACTCAAGGTTGCATTTTGAATCTGACCGATTTCCCAGTCTCGAAATGCACCGCCGCTGGCGGTTACCATCATCCTCGAAACCGTTCTGGGCGTTTGATTCAGATACCACAATCCAAAATGTTCTGAATCAATCGGAATAATCCGTGATGGATCCACAAATGCGCCCCCTACGACCAAAGACTCTTTGTTGGCCAAAGCCACTTTTTTGCCGCACTCCAATGCTTTAAGTGTCGGACGGAACCCTGCAAAACCTACGAGTGCATTGATCACCACGTTTGATTTTGATTCCTCAATAGCCTGTAAAATCGCATCTTCTCCTGCCGTCACATTCGAGTGATTAACCTTAGGGATATCTTCTTGATTTAAAACAACGACACGGGTAGGGGAAAATTTTTGTATCTGCTGGTTGAGAAGGGTGATGTTGCGTCCGGCAACGAGAATATCGACATTGAGATTAAAACGCTGCGCGATAAGCAGCGCATTGACACCGATGGAGCCCGTGGACCCCAAAAGGATCATGCAAGGCCTCTCAAGAGGATGTGCATAATAATGGCTCCAAAAAGATAGCCGTCAATACGGTCCAAAATACCGCCATGCCCGGGGAGGATATTCCCGCTGTCTTTGACGCCCGCCTGCCGCTTCAAATAGCTCTCAAACAAATCGCCAAATACCGCTGAAACGGCAACCGCCATCGAAATCAAAATAGCTTGCGTCATATCTTCGACGATTCCGATACCGATAAAAAATCCGGCGATGGTTGCGACGACGATTCCGCCGTAGACCCCTTCTCGTGTTTTAGAAGGGCTTGAGATCGAAAATGGGGTTCGTCCGATGGTTTTTCCGACAAAATAAGCTCCGATATCTGCCGCGGCCACTACGACCAAAAGCCACAACAAAGCTCCAATACCACGATCACTGTAGAGGCTGAACAAGTAAAGCATCCCCCCGGTAGGGTACAAAAATGGGAGAAAGTTTCGAGGGGGGATATTTTGCGTATACGCCAATGCGCCGACAAACACCAAGCCTGAAATCACCAGCAAATCTTCGCTGTAGGGGTAAATCGCCACCATAATCCACAAAATGGCCGCATACGCATACAATGCGTTGTTATTGATCCCAAAAAGACGGGTCGATTCATGAAAAGCAAGCATGTAGACGACGCCCAATGTGACCCACATAAGCCAATAGTTATCAATCAGTCCAATAGCCAAAACTCCAAGACCTAAGAAAGAGGCGGTAATAATACGAGTCTGTAACGCATTCGAGGATGGTTGCATCGGATTTCCTGATGGAGGGGTTTAATTATCGCGATTATACCATTTTTAAATGTGCTTTGTATGATTTCACACTTTAACGTCCAAAATATGCAGCGATTTTACGGGTGTCTCTTCTTTATGGGGGTGTTCTTCCTCGCTTGAACGACGCTCTTCTTGCTCGGCTTGCTCTTTGGTGTGTTCACGATTGGAGTCAACACGCTGAATCTCCTCGGCTGGACGGACTTCTTGTACTTCTTTTTTTTGCGCATTAGCCTGTGCAGCCGCCGCGAGGGATTGAAGCTCAAAACGGTTTTGAACGGCACCCACTTCCGCTGCTATCCCCGCCATTTGCTGATTCGCGTAAATAACACCGCCAACAGGAGAGATTGCCATTGTAAATCCTTATCGTTTGTCTATTGTCAACGTATGGTACTTGGAATAAAGGACATTTGCCCCTTCTTGCACCCGTACTTCTCGCCGTGGAGTATAATCGACCAAATAGGTCCCTTTTTCAAATACCGAAAAATCAACGCACAGTTTTGCGGCAGCTTCAAGAATATGTCTCGGAAGCTCCTGCTTGTCTGTCGTTACGATCACGTGCGCGGACGGCCGGTCTTTGAGATGAAACCAAATATCGCGTGCGCGGGAATTTTTGAGCAATTCAATGTTCCCGCGTTCACTTTTGCCCAAAGAAATCTTGACCCCATCCGCCCAAAACTCTTCAATTCCGTCGATCGTTTTGGCTTTTACTTTGGTTCGTGCACGCTTAGGCGGGAAAAGCAGTAAAACCTCATCGGGAGAAGAGGCTTCTTGTATGGTGTGTAAAAAGAGCTGTAAATAGTGTATTTTTTCTTCAAGGTTTTGACGCTCACGAAATTGTCCCAGCCCTTTTTGTTTGGTTTTTTTCCCTTTTTTAAAAAAGTATTCCGCCATACTGGCTCCATCACGATATCCAGGGGGGGGGATGATTTGGATCGGCGTTCCATCAAAGTCCTTGAGCTCCAAGGTTGTCTCATAGCCTTTGATCTTGGAGATATTTGCCAAGAGAATGTGCCCGATATGTTGCGCATACGCCGCTTGGACAAAAAGCTCCTCTTCCTCCACCAAAGCATTCAGATGGTTTTGGTATTGTTCCAGTCGTTTGGAAATCAATGCACTTTTCTCTTTTTTGAGACGAGCGAGACCCAATGCCGCGTAATCATCATACGTGGCGTGCAAAAAATCTTTGACGTTATCAATGGGATAAAAAATTGGTGCAAATGAAGGG
>DASUNE010000064.1:0-4525 GCA_036277315.1 Sulfuricurvum sp. | reverse complement strand
CATAGAACGCAAGACAAAAACTTTTTGGAGTACGTCTGCACCCAAAAGAAGTTCTTCTTTACGCGTTCCCGATTTGAGAATATCAATCGCAGGATAGATACGGCGTTCCGAAATCTTACGGCTGAGAACGACCTCGGAGTTTCCTGTCCCTTTGAACTCTTCGAAAATGACTTCGTCCATCTTGCTTCCCGTTTCAACGAGGGCGGTCGCGATAATGGTAAGACTTCCACCGTTTTCGATGTTACGCGCCGCACCAAAGAAACGTTTCGGTTTGTGCAATGCGTTGGCATCGACTCCCCCTGAGAGGACTTTACCTGAGCTTGGAGTGACGGTATTGTAAGCACGTGCAAGTCTTGTGATCGAGTCGAGGAGGATGACAACATCTTTGCCAAGCTCTACGCGACGTTTTGCCCGCTCGATGACCATCTCAGCGACTTTAACGTGATTTTTAGCCGGTTCATCAAACGTTGAACTGTAGACTTCCCCTTTAACGGAACGTTCCATATCGGTCACTTCTTCCGGACGTTCATCGACGAGGAGAACCATGAGCTCTGCTTCAGGATGATTGGTGGTGATACCGTGGGCGATCTCTTTCAAGAGTTCCGTTTTACCTGAACGCGGAGGGGCGACGACCAATCCTCGCTGACCTTTACCAACCGGACAGAATAGATCCATCATCCGTCCCGTCAGATGGGTTGGCTGGTACTCAAGCTTGAGCTGTTCGAGGGCATAAAGAGGGGTCAAGTTTTCAAATAAGGGGCGTTTTTTAGACTCTTCGGGAGGAAGGTAGTTGATCGCTTCGACCTTTAGAAGGGCGTAGTAGCGTTCTTGGTCTTTGGGTGCACGGACTTGTCCCGTAACGATATCCCCGTTACGAAGGGCAAAACGGCGGATTTGGGTACTGGAGACATACGCATCGTGGGTAGAGTCGCTGAATCCTTGGTCGACGGCACGTAAAAAGCCGTACCCGTCTTGCATGATCTCCAAAATACCCGTAAAGAGGATGAACCCCCCTTGCTGTACTTGGGTCTTTAAGATTTCAAAAATGAGGTCTTGACGTTTGAGCTCATTGGGATCTTCGACGTTGAGAGACGTTGCAATCTCTAGGAGGGTTTCAAGCGTTTTGGTTCTAAGGGCTTCAATCGTGAACCCTTCTACAGGGGTATGCGTACGGTTTTTGGAGTTGTTTCGAGGAGTAGGGGTTTTTGCGTTATCGCTCATTAGTGAAGAAGCCTTAAGGTAATGTGGATTTTAGTGAACAGAAGAATTTTAAAGTAGATTGTTCACGAGAGTCATAATTTTTTGTATGATGACATTATAATCAATGGCGATAGGGTTGTCAAGTTTGGGGAAAATATGGGATAATACTTAAAAAAGGAGTGTCGATGATTCACCGAAAACTAAGCACAATTGAGTCCATGCCACAAAAAGCGGGTCGTGGAGTCAGTATGCAGATGCTTCTCTCTTTGGAAGAAGTCCCTAATTTCGCCATGCGCTGTTTTACGATCGATGCGGGCGGTTTTATGCCTCATCACACCAATACGGTCGAGCATGAGCAATACGTTCTCTCCGGGCGCGCACGTGTTCGTGTTGGGGATGAGACGTTTGAGGCGGTTGCCGGTGATATTCTCTTTATTCCAGCGGGTATGGCACACAGTTATGAGACGATGGGGGATGAAGCGTATGTATTTTTGTGTCTGATCCCTAAAGGGGAAGACTGTATTGAAATGGTGGGATGCTAAAAAAGTTTTAGATTGAGTTTGAGGGCGATCATATTTTGCTGAGCGATTAAATCGAGGATAAAGCAGTCGTGTTTGTAGTAAAGCATAGGGAGAAAGGTAAATCCTGAGTCATCTTTTCCCTCCGTACATTCAACCGATTTAAGCCCGTTGAAACAGTAGCCGTTTTGATATCCCGCAACCGCGTAAATACCAAATGGGCCGTAAACGTCATAACGGTATCCCAGCGCGTAAATGTTGGTTGATCGATCCCGAGAATTATCAAAGTGCAAATAGGCCAGAGCATAACGTTGATCCCATACCAGCTCTGCCCCCACTGCCTTGTGGTCGTCATTAAAAGTATCCCCTTGCTCATCGGTTGAGAAATGGTGTGAGAATATCCCTACGGTTAGATAGCCATTCATATCTGTGGCAGTTAAAGAAGTGGCAAATAGGACAATAAGAAGCAAACGAATGTTAGTCAAAACTGCCGCTTTCATAAAGCCATCTCCCCTTTTCTTTTAAAAATCGGCTTTTCTCTTTGAATAAGCCACTGCTCAAGCTGACTTCAAATGTAACATAGGCAACGGTCTCCCCCTCAATAAATTCATCTATCTTCAATCCTAAAAATCGGGTGTTTTGGATAAAACCTTGAATGCTTCGTTCCCACTCGTCAATTTTATCGGTGTAATCAGGATTATTGGGATGCGTTGTTTGGATGATGTAGTCACTCAGATTCAACGCGTAGGCGCTGTAGCGAGATCTCATAAGCTTGAGTGCATTGGAGGGGAGAATACCCCGATGATAGGGTTGACAGCATTTTTTGTATTTTTCACCACTGTGACAAGGGCAGGGGGCGTTTGGGGAGATTTTCATAGTAAAAATATTACACTATGCCATATTTTTTTCGCCTTAGGTGGCGGTAGGTTATAATGACGCCATGATATATGAAATAACAACCATTCTCGCAACATTAAGCGCCGGAACAGTCGCATGGCTATGGAATCAGTCACGCCAAGAATATGCTCTTTTGGAATCTCGTGCTCTGCAGATTCAGGAGATGTTTAACGAAGAACGTCATGCGCGGATGCAAAGTGATGCCAAATACGAAGAGAAGCGCGATGAATGCAATGCGCTTGAGCGTGATTTTGCTGTCTTGCATACCCGTCACGAAGAGAACACACGTTCGTATGAAGAGAAACTACGGTTATTGGATGAAGCCAAAATCCAGATGAAAACACAGTTTGAACAATTGGCAACGCAGATTTTTGAGCAAAAATCCAAAACGTTTGATGAAGCGCATACCAAAGGGCTGGATTTACTCCTCAAACCGTTTCGGGAACAAATCACCAATTTTGCGACGCAGAGCAAAGAACAGTTTATCCACGACGCGAAAGAGCGTCAGAGCCTTAAAGACGAAATGCTCCGTCTCAAATCCCTCAATGAACGTCTCAGCCAAGATGCGATCAACCTGACCAATGCTCTTAAGGGAGAAAACAAAACCCAAGGGAACTGGGGTGAGATCGTACTGGAACGTATTTTAGAAGAGTCAGGGCTTCGTGAGGGTCATGAGTATGAGATTCAAAGCACGTTGAGCGATGAAGAGGGAAAAAAATTCCGTCCCGATGTCATCGTCCATCTTCCCCAAAACAAAGATATTATTATTGACTCAAAGGTTTCTCTTATCGCTTACGAGGCATTTGTCCGTGCCCAGAATGACGAGGATCGTGCTCACGCGCTCAAACAGCATCTCCTCTCCATCCACGGGCACATCAAAGGTCTTAGCGGCAAGCGGTATGAACAGCTAAACGGGGTACGGACACTGGACTTTGTGTTGCTCTTTATGCCGATCGAGGGGGCGTTTTTACTCGCCCTTGAATCCGACAATACTTTTTTCAAAACAGCCTACGAGCAAAACATCGTTATCGTCTCTCCCTCAACCTTGCTTGTGACATTGCGAACCATCGAGCATATTTGGCGCAGCGAATACCAAGAGCGAAATGCCAAAGCGATCGCCGAATCGGCTGAAGCGTTGTACGAAAAGCTCGTAGCTTTTGTGGAAGATATGGAAAAAGTCGGGGAACAAATCGGCCGTACACAAAAAAGCTACGATGGGGCGATGAACAAACTCTCTACGGGCAAAGGGAATCTGATTCGTCGGGTGGAGTCGATGCGCAAGCTTGGATTGAAACCGAAAAAGTTGCTTCCGTCTTCATTGACAGAGATGGAAGATGACGGAATCCTTGAGGGTTAATAATTTATTAGATTTTTAGCAGTTTAAATGAGATGATCCCCGTAACCAGTGCCGTAGCAAAAGCTATCGTGAGAAAAATATCAGGAATTTCCCATCCCTGATTGAGAAGGGCTATCGTGATGAGTGCCCCTATGACCATAAAGAGTGCATTGAGAATATTGTTGGCCGCGATGATACGCGAACGAAACTCTGGATTACTGCGGCTTTGCATCACTGTATACAAGGGGACGCTGTAAAGGCCTCCGAATACTCCAATTAACGTCAAATCAATGAGAATGTGCCAAAATGAGAAATTGGAGTATAGGTTCCCTGCAGTTTCAAAATATTGGGCGGTGAGTCCAAAATCGATTCCCATAAGTGCCATACCAACAGCGCCTATTCCTATCAAAGAAGGGCGGATGGCATGATGGCTCAATCGTTCACACAGCATGGAGCCTGCCCCTATTCCAACGGTGAAAACGGCAAGTAAAAGAGTGACGGTGTTTTCGTCACTTTTGAGGGTTATTTTTACGAACGCTGGAAGTTGGGAAAGAAGCAGCGCCCCATACAGCCA
>DASUNE010000063.1:0-3234 GCA_036277315.1 Sulfuricurvum sp. | reverse complement strand
GCCCGGGAGTGGCAGGACGGTCGAAGACGCCGAAACTTTTGAGGACGAAGTCTTTGTCCTCTTCGGTGATGGAGTCGTATCCTGTTTTGGAGTAGCCGATCAGCCTTTCCCATGCTTCCTCGGCATTGAATGTCTCTTTGATCGTTTCGGTTTTGTGGCGCTTGGCGCTGCGTGCCTCATTAGCTTGAGAGAGCGATATCATGGGCAGTCTCCTTCATCTCATGGATGTATTTTGGTAGTTGTGATTCGAGTGCGACCACATCACCGAAAACCAAAATAGCGGGTTTTGGCGCTCCTTTGGCGGTAATACTAAGTTCAGCTAGAGTGGTAATAATGGAGCTTTGGCAGGCAGTTGTTGCATTTGAAATAATGGCTACCGGCAAGTGCGGATCGATTCCTTGATCCAATGCTTCTTTCACGATTTGACGTGTACGGCTAAGTCCCATCAAAACAACAGTCGTGTGATCTCTGACTCCCAGCATCCCAATCCACGAGAGATTTACCCGATCACCGGACAAGTGCGCTGATACAACGGATACACCCGTACTAATACCTCGTGCGGTGGGAGCGATACCCGCGGATAGAGGGCCGGAGAAAGCGGAAGAAAGACCTGGAATAACTTCTGTATCGATACCGTTTTTAGAAGCATAGATTGCCTCTTCCGTACCGCGCCCGAAGATGTAGGGATCTCCACATTTGAGACGTCCGACCTTGTGGCCTTGTAGAGCATATTCAGTAATCATTGCATTGATTTGATCCTGCGGAAAACTATGTTTCCCTTTTTCTTTTCCGACAAAGACCACTTTGGTATGTTCAGGGATTAGATCGATGATCTCTTGAGTCAGGAGATGGTCAATGAGTGCAATATCGAGTTTTTGGATTGTTTTTAGTGCTTTTAATGTTAATAGATCCGAATCACCCGGTCCGCATCCGATCAAATAGAGTTTGCCATTCATAATAATTTCCTTTTATTAGGACTTTTTTGTCTTTAAAAATAATAGTGTAAAATAGCGGGTAGAAAAACATTTTTTTGTTTATTTTTTAATCAGTTTATGGGTGGATGAAGATATGGCACTGTTTCCAATGTTTGTAGATCTTAAAGATCAAGATTGTCTGGTGATTGGGGCAGGGGAAGTTGCTTTGCGAAAAGTTGAACAGCTCATTAAATTCAGCCCTCATCTTACGGTTATCGCACCGTGTATTCATGAAGAGATTGGTATGCTCGCAAAGGATTACAACATGGTTCTCCTAGAGAGGCCCTACACCATCGAAGATCTTGAGGGGCGTTTTATGGTCATTGGCGCGTTGGATGATTTGTCAGAGCAGGAAAAAATTTATAACGCGTGTATGCAAACCAATACACCCGTTAATTGCGTTGATTCTCCGGCATTGTGCAGTTTTATCTTTCCCGCTTTGATTGTGGAGGGGGATTTGTGTGTGGGAATCAACACCGCGGGACGTGCTCCGGCTGTGAGTTCTGCACTGCGTAAATATTTGACATCCATGATCCCAAAAGGGATTCATGAACTAATCGATAAAGTTCATACCATACGTCAAAATGAGGCAGTTGGCAAAGCGCGCCAAGAGAAGATTATTCAGATATGCAGAGAGTTTTTTAAGTTAGGGGAATAGACTTTTTACCTACAAAAACACATATAACGACATCATGGTGAGAATAAAAGGAATCAGATCCGTTTGACTTTGCGTTGGAGGACATCGTCTGTGATTTCACTCAGACGCATAGCAGAATACATTTCAAGCATTTCTTGGCGCCATACATCCCATTGGGCATGAAGGGCACAGGGTTTTTCAGCTTCACATTCTCCGATGCCCAGGACGCAGGCATCAAAAAATGAGGTACCATCGACCGCTTCGATAATCGAGAAGAGGGTGATGTCGGATGGCTGGCGGGCAAGTGTTACCCCTCCCGATGAACCGCGTTGTGAGATCAATATCCCGGCATGCACGAGTTTTTGAAGGGATTTGGCTAAAAAATGAAAAGGCAAGCTAAGCTCATCGCTAATAGTATGAATTCTGTGAAACTCACCGGATGGTTTGGTCGAGAGCCACACGGCAGCACGGATAGTGTCTTGGCAAGCAGAGGTGAGCATAGTGGTACCCTTAGAATGATCGTGCTATTTTGACACATAAAGCCAAAAAGTAAAAACTTCAAGGACCAAAAGAATCAAAAATCCGATTTTATAAAATGTGATCGGAGATCGCTCGATGAGCGGTGTCTCTTTGGAGAAAAATGGTTTGACTTTATCGGGAGATTTAAGGTCATAAAAAAACTCAGAGTAATGAGCATAGCGTTGATCGGGTGATATTGCAATGGCATGCAGTATAACGGAATCAAGCCACAGCGGAATATTGCTGCTTAATGTAACAGGACGTTTTGGAGATTTAAACACGGGAGTTTGAAACGGTTCAATCTCGCCGTAGGGGAATTTTCCGGTCAATGCCCAATAGAGAGTGACGCCGATAGAGAAAATCTCTGTCGACTCGTTGATAACACTTCCGCTAAATCGTTCGGGTGCGAGATAGGTCGGGGTTCCAGCACGGGAGTTGATGGAGTAAATTTCAACAATGGAGCCAAAATCTACCATTTTAAAATTAACCCCCGCTTCTCCCTCATTTTGATAGACGAGGATATTTTCAGGTTTAATGTCTCCGTGAACGAGACCCAAATGGAGAAGATGCGCTTGCGCCCGATGGAGAAATTTACCCAGTTCAACGGCATTATCGATCGAAAGCGGGCGATTTTTTAAATATTCTTGTAAATTGACCCCTTCGACAAGCTCCATCATATAGTAGCGCATGCTTCTATTTTCCGGTACCCACGCATGCCCGAATGCTTTGTGGCTGATTTGTTTGGCAATCCATGCTTCCCGTACAAAAGCATCTAGGGCCTCTTCATCATCGGCTTCCATCGGAAATTTCATGACATAGAACTCTGCATCTTTAATAACTTTCCAAATGCGTCGATGGTTCATCATAGGAGAGAGCAGAGTGTAGCCGTCGATGGTTTCACCTTCGTGAAGGGTTAAGGGGATAGGGAGATGGGCATTTTTGAGTGCATAAAGGGTGTCGAGTTCTTCTACATGAAAAATTTGGAGGCTCATATCATCGCGATTTTCAAGAGAGCCGTTTTGTGCGGCATGATTGATAATGGTGCTGGCCCCAAGCCCTTTTTGGATCAGATGGGTAAAGGTGGATTCATTGATTACATTGTAG
>DASUNE010000062.1:0-3372 GCA_036277315.1 Sulfuricurvum sp. | reverse complement strand
AATGCGCATTTTAATTATCGAAGATGAAGTAACTCTCAACAAGACCCTAGCAGAAGGGCTCAAAGAGTTTGGCTACCAAAGCGATGTCGTTGAGACATTAAAAGACGGCGAGTATTATCTCGATATCCGTAACTATGATCTAATTCTTATGGATTGGATGCTCCCCGATGGTAACAGTATTGATATTATCGGTGATATCAAACGCAACACACCAAAAACTGCCGTTGTTGTCCTTTCGGCTCGTGATGACAATGCAAGTGAGATCGAAGCACTCCGTGCTGGTGCAGATGATTACATCCGTAAACCATTCGATTTTGATGTTCTTATCGCTCGTATCGAGGCGCGTTTGCGTTTTGGCGGCAGCAATATCATCGAAATCGATGATTTGATCATCAATCCGGAAGAAGAGAAGATCATCTACAAAGAAAAAGAGATCGAACTCAAAGGGAAGCCGTTTGAAGTGTTAACCCACCTTGCACGTCACCGTGATCAAATTGTTTCCAAAGAACAGCTTTTGGATGCGATCTGGGAAGAGCCTGAATTGGTTACCCCTAACGTTATCGAAGTTGCGATCAATCAAATACGTCAAAAAATGGATAAGCCTCTCGGAATTACGACGATTGAAACCGTTCGCCGTCGCGGATACCGTTTTTGCTTTCCTAAAGAAATTAACTAATCTTAAAAAGCACGGAGGCTGATTTTGTTTTCCAAAAGAAGCATTAGGCGCCGTTTTTTAATACAGCTCATTGTCGCTTCGGCGGCATTGGTTCTCCTCTTTTCCTCTTTTTTATATCTCTTTATCAAACAATCTATTTACGACGAAAAACAAACAGAACTTATCAATACAGCACAAAACATTTGCGCTTCCAAGTCACTCATAGCTGCCCAAAAAAATAATCCCGATTTACTCTTAGGACTCAATGTCGAGCTTATAACGCTTCAAAAAGAAGAGAATCTTCTTGAATTTTACGAAGACAACGTTAACCATACCACCATCTTGACCCTTATCTATCCTTTTGATTTTGAACGCTCTGCGTATCTAAAAATAAGTCGTGATATTACACCGACCAAACTTTTGCTTCAAAAAATTCTCCGTTCTATTTTTCTCATCAATGCCTTTGGGTTTATCGTTATTATCCTTTACGCTATTGCTTTTTCCAAGATGCTCATTGCCCCTGTCAGCGCATTGACACGCCGACTTGCCAATATGAACGAACATCTTCTGCGTCCGATTCAAATCGAGCACCTTCCCGAAGAATTTGAGCCGTTAGGGGAAACCCTTAACCGTCTGATGGGACGAATCCAAAATTTTGTCAAATATCAAAAAGAGCTTTTTATCGGTGCCGCACATGAGCTCAAAACCCCGCTGGCGGTCATCAAGCTCAAGAATCAAGTCACCCTCATCAAAAAGCGCTCCAGTGAAGAGTACATCGAAGCCATACGCATTACCAACCAAAGTGTGGATGAAATGAATAAAATCGTTGCCAACATTCTCAATGTAGGGCGCCAAGAGGGTGCTCAGCTGGAGATGCCTTCCGAAGCGGATATCATTCAAATCTTGAAAAAATGGGAGGGCGATTTTGCCCTTTTAGCGCACAGTGAGAACAAAACACTCAAAACGCATTTTGAGCCGGAATCATTCAGTGCTGTTCTTCAGATCACTCTACTGAACCAAATATTGCAAAACTTTTTGCAAAATGCCCTCAAATTTACTCCCGAAGGGAAAACCATTCTGTTTCAAAGTCATCTTAACCAAACCGATATTATCATCGAAGTGATCGATGAAGGGTGCGGGATTGATGACAGTGTTGATCTTTTTGCCCCTTTTACACGCCAAGGGAATAAATCAGGTGTGGGTCTGGGTCTCTTTTTAGCCAAAAGTGCTGCCGAAGCGATAGGGGCACATATTAGCATAACCAATCGTACCGATGGGCATGACGGGACCGTTGCGAGACTCGTTCTTCCCTCAAAACTTTATTGTTTATTGCCTTTACGCTAAACCAAACCTCCTCTTAAGCTACCTTTTGTTATAAATCGCGCATTATCATCTATTATCAAGGTCAACCAATGCCATTAATTATCGTCGACGAATGTATTGCATGTGACGCATGCCGTGAAGAGTGTCCTATGGATGCCATCGAAGAGGGTGATCCGATTTATATCATCGACCCGGATCGTTGTACTGAGTGTGTCGGAACATACGATGAGCCTGCCTGTATCGCTGTTTGTCCCGTTGATTGTATCATCCCTGACAAAGATAACGTAGAAACGATGCAAGAGCTTCTTTTCAAACATAAACAGCTCATGGAAGAAGACGCGGAATAAATGGCGCAATGTACTGCTGTTATCGACATTGGGTCCAACTCAATGCGTATGGCAGTCTTCCAAAAAACGAGCCGTTTTGCCTTTCACATTGTCCATGAAGTCAAAAGTTCCGTTCGTCTTGCCGAACATGCTTATAAAAATGATGGATATCTTCAACAAGAAGCCATGGAACGTGCTTCCAAAGCAATCGAAGAGTTTTTACTCGTTGCTGAGTCTTTCAAAGCACGTAAAATTCTTTGCGTTGCCACCTCTGCTCTTCGTGATGCTCCCAATAAAGCCGATTTTATCCGTAAAATACATCAGAAGCATGCCCTCTCAATTAAAGTCATTAATGGCGACAAAGAGGCCTATTTAGGCGGTATTGCCTGTGCAAATCTACTTCCAAAGATGGATGCCATCGGAATCGATGTGGGCGGTGGTTCGAGCGAATTTGTCCTCTTAAGTGAAGGAAATATCCTCCAGACCATCTCTTTAAACATCGGTACCGTACGGCTCAAAGAACTTTTTATGGATAACGATGATGTTGAGGGGGCGGTCAGCTACATCGATGAAGCCCTTAAATCTCTCCCTTTTACCTCCACGCAAACGCTCATCGGTATCGGAGGGACATTTCGTGCGATTTCACACGCAATTATGAAAAAAGAAGACTATCCCCTGCGAAAACTTCACGGTTTCACAACCTCCAATACGGTATTTAAATCTTTTTGCGATTCCATCCTCGATGCATCTCCTAAAAAACTCAAATCGCTCAACATCAAACAAGACCGTTTTGACACGATAAAATCAGGGACTTTGATCTTTTTACGCATTTTAAACCGCTTGCAGCCTAAAACATTGGTGTGCAGCGGTGCGGGAGTTCGTGAGGGGCTGTTTTTAAGCGATCTATTGCGTCATTCCAAAAACAAACTCCCCAGTAATTACAACCCAAGCGTACGCTATTTGCTCGATACCCATGCGGGCCACAGCAACCATGGTGTTGAATGTTCCTCGCTTCTAAAACGTATTTTTGAATTGACTTTCGCCCACTTGCAACTGGATCCGTCATGG
>DASUNE010000061.1:0-5333 GCA_036277315.1 Sulfuricurvum sp. | reverse complement strand
CATCGGCATTCCCGTCGTTAAGTCTCTTCTTGCTTTTTTCCCAAGGATCTCTTTTAAATGCTTAGGGTGCATCCCATATCCCGGTCTGACGGAACGGACATTTTTTTCGGTAATGATCGCTCCTGCTTTGATATCCTCAGCAACATAAAGGCTTCGGGAGAATTGCCGGCTTTTTTTCTTTTTCTCTGTCATGCTGTAATCTATTTTTCCGAGCAGCTTTTCGGTATCCCGGATCGCTTCTACCATCTGCGAAAACTCTTTTGTATCGAGAGAGAAATCGGCATCTGGTCCACCGACCGATTTGTCCAGAATAAAATGTTTTTCGATCACTTTGGCCCCCAGAGTTACTGCAACGACGGGAGCTGTAGTGCCCAGCGTATGGTCTGAAAAACCGCTGATGACGCCGAAGGTTTCGGCGAGATTCGGAATCGTTTTGAGATTTGCTTCTTCGAGCGGTGCGGGATAGGCACTTGTACATTTTAGGAGGATGATATCGTGGTTGCTTTCGCTGCGGCAGATATCCACGGCATCCTGGATTTCCTCGATCGTTGCAATACCCGTTGAGATAATCATGGGTTTGCCTTTTGCAGAGGTATATCGGATAAGCTCGTAATCGGTGATTTCAAACGAGGCGATTTTGTAAGCGCTGGGATTAAACTGTTCCAAAAAATCAACCGCTGTTTTGTCAAAAGGGGTTGAAAAGATATCGATACCGATCTCTCTGGCATAGTCAAATAACTCTTGATGCCACTCCCACGGAAGATAGGCCTCTTTGTACAGATCATACAGTTTTTGATTGTCCCAGAGTGTTCCGCCTTTAATGATAAAATCGTCTTTGTCGCAATCAAGGGTAATGGTATCGGCTGTATAGGTTTGAAGCTTGATGGCATCAGCCCCGATTTCTTTGGCGGATTTGATCGTCTTTTTTGCAATATTGATATCTCCGCCATGGTTGGCGCTTAGTTCGGCAATGATATATGTGCCATCGCTTTCGAGGTCGAAATTACCTATTTTCACTGTTTAACTCCATACAAACTATATTTTGATGATTCATTTTTTTGATTCCTGTATGTTTGAAATTATATCTATCGTAGAGTTTAATAGCTGGAATATTTTTTTCAAACACTTCTGCAGTCAACGTATCAATTTTTAAGACCCTAAAGGCGTAGTCGATTATTGATTCCATTAACAGACCCCCAATTCTTGTTAAGTTGGGGTTTGTGTAAATACCAAATTGTGTCATTCTGTTTTTTTGATCGATATCCGTAAAGTCAATGACGCCAATATCCTGATTGCCTTTTTTTACCAAAAAATATAGGCTATCCCTTCTGTTTTTCAGAGATTCGATAAAAGCAAGATGATCATGTAATTCAATTGTGTCCTGGGTAAACATCCATTTTCTAACATCTGGATGATTTCTCCATTCCAATATCATTTTTTTATCATTTAAAGATAGATCTACAAAATTTACAAGTTCTATTTTGAGAGAATCTATCAATTTCTCTAGTTTGTTGTTTAGTTCCATAGGATCAAACTTTTCTAGTACTAAATAATCATTTTTAGCTAAATATTGGTACATCTCTTTTTGATTTTCTGCCGTTTTAATAGCAATAAATGGCAGTTTCATATAAAAAATTTCATTTAGTGTCACGCTTGGGGTGACAATGGCTAAATCAGACGCATGCATTAATTTGGCTATCTGGTCTGTATTGATATGCAAAGTGATGTTTGGTTTGCTCGGCACATACTTTTTTAACTCTTCCAGATGGGCATTGGCGGTAGTGGTTACGACATGTGCGTGAACATGGGCAAAAGAAGCTAATACTTTTAAAATCTCAATGTTAATATTCGAGTGATCGGCACCGCCCATCGCAATAAAAACATTTTTTTGATGGCTTTGGGTTGAGGATTCTTTTATTTTTTGTTTTATAAACTCATCTCTAAGAAGTGTGTATTTTGCTCCGCATCTTAGCTCGCAGTATTCGGGAACCAATCCCTTGTATTTTTGTATGTCTGCATAGATATTGTGGTTGAGCAGGATGTCGCAATAGTGTTGTTCATACGTATCGTCGAGTACGAATATCTCGACACCTGTTTTTTCTTTTAACGCTTTTTCATAGTTGTAGTCTATGCCGTAATGATCGATGATGATCGTGGTAATGGCATGCTTTTTGATGAGCTCAATGACCTCTTCAATATCATTGGAATCAAGGAGTTCGATGTCATACCTTTTTTCTTCGATCGTATGGTTGATGTTGCCCGGCAGGTTTTGGGTTGCAAAGATGATATTGGCATCTTTGAACTGTTGTGCCAAAACCAAATCTCTCATGATATGACCAGTGCCGATGGTGGAGGATGAGTCGGCTCTGAAGAGGATGTTTTGCATCAGATTGTTTCTTGTTCTCTGATGACTTTGTACATGATCTCGGCTCTTTGCCAATCCTCTAATGTATCGATATCCTGAACCAGATGGCGGGGGAGAACGATTGTTGTCGCCGCCTTCGAAAAAATCGGTTTGCCCGAGAGCCACGCATCGGGTGTCCCCCAGTAGAACTGCCCGACGTCATGGTACGCTTCGGGGAGATCCTGGCTGCGTGTGGCGAAATGCTCAGGCCAGAACATCTCGATATTGCCCTCTTCATCACGGCTCACCCCCCGAAAAATGGGGAATGGAAAGGTTGTCACGGGAAAGGCATAGAGTTTGTTATGTTCCATTAAAGCACTGTAGGTATTTTGAATATCTTCTACGCGGACAAACGGTGCGGTAGCGTAAATACAGCAGACCGCTTCGATTTTGCATCCTTCATTTTGGAGTGTTTCGATCGCATGGGCAATGACGGGGATGGTGGCGGTATGGTCGTCGCTGAGCTCTTTGGGGCGAATAAAGGGGATTTCCGCACCGTAGCCGCGGGCGATGTTGGCGATCTCCTCATCATCGGTTGTGACGATAATCCGATCAAATAATCCCGATTTCTGCGCTGCTTTGATGCTGTAGGCGATGATCGGAAGCCCCGCAAAGGGTTTGATGTTTTTGCGGGGGATCCGTTTACTGCCGCCGCGGGCGGGAATAATGGCCACACGCATCAGAAACTGCATCCTCTGTACGCGTATTTATCAATCACATCCAGTACGGTATCAGCGACATGTACGGCATCTTCCATGGACATTTTTTGATGGCAGGGGATGGAGAGTTCGCTTTTGTAAAAATTTTCAGCACCGATTAGGCGCTGTTCTCCAAAACGATCTTTGTAAAAGCTGTTTTGATAGATGGGTTTATAGTGTACTTGGACACCAATACCTAAAGACTGCAGTTTGGTAAAGATTTCTTCTTTAACGCAATGAAGTTCAGGAATGAGTAATAATACATAGAGGTGACGCGCACTTTGGCACTTTGGATCGATGTGAATCGTCGTAAAGAGCTTATGGTTTTTAAACCGTTCATCATAATAACGGGCGATAGTTTCACGTACATTGATGAAGCGATCCAGTTTGTGGAGTTGTGAAAGTCCTAACGCTGCTGCAAATTCGGTTAAACGAAAGTTGTACCCCAAGCTCATCATATCCGAATTCCAAAGCTGCTTTTTGACGATGCCGTGGGATCGAAAAAGACGAAGTTTTTGTGCAAATTCTTCGCTGTTGGTGACAACCGCTCCCCCTTCTCCGGTAGTGATCGGTTTGATCGCATGGAAGCTAAATATGGTCATATCGGCTAATGAACCGATTCTCCGCTCCTCTACAGAACTTCCGAGGGCATGAGAGGCATCTTCAATGACGAGAAGATTGTGTTGTTGAGCAATGGCATTGATACTGTCAATAGCGACAGGTTTCCCGGCGAAATCGACGGGAACGATAGCTTTGGTGCGTGGAGTGATCAGTGCTTCTATGAGGCTTTCATCGATATTCCCATCGGGCTTTACATCACAAAATATTGGTTTCGCACCCAAAGCAATGGCCATGTTCGAGGTGGCCACAAAACTGATGGGGGTGGTGATGATCTCATCCCCTTCCATGAGCCCGCATGCGGCATATGCGCCATGTAATGCCGAGGTGGCAGAGTTAAAGACGATACAGTGTTTTGCCCCGACAGTACGGGCAATGGCTTCTTCGAACGCTTCAACTTTTTCACCTTGCGTGAGATGAGAACTTTTCAGTATTTCAACAACAGCAGCAATATCATCATCTTCAATGAATTGGGTTGAATAGGGGATCACCGCTATTTTTCCTCGTTTTGAGTCAGTGCGATTTTTTCGAGTAATGTTTTAGGGCTCAGCCATTCGGTATTGGTTTCCGAACTGTATTTAAAGCCGTATTCGACGGGCTTTCCGATTTCGCCGCAGTTATTGAGACTAAAATCCGCTGCTTCGGTAAATTGAATCGTCGGTTTGATAACGTAGTGATCGTGAAATTCCAATGTTAGATGCGAATCATCACGCGGACACATCACTTCGTGCATTTTTTCACCTGGGCGGATACCGACATTTTTATGGGGTAGATGAGGAGCAATGGCAAATGCCACATCGACCACTTTCATTGACGGGATTTTAGGGATAAATGTCTCTCCCCCGTGCATGCGCTGAAAATTTTTGAGGACGAAATCGACTCCTTCTTGGAGGGTGATCCAAAATCGTGTCATTCTCTCATCGGTGATCGGAAGCTCAGTGGCTCCTTCATCGATGAGTTTTTGGAAAAAAGGAACCACGGAACCGCGCGATCCCAAGACGTTACCGTACCGAACAACGGCGAAACGGATGTCTTTTCCTCCGCGGATGTTGTTGGCGGCAACAAAAAGTTTATCGGATGCCAGCTTGGTCGCACCATATAGATTGATCGGACTGGCTGCTTTATCTGTGGAGAGGGCGATGACTCTGCTGACATCACAGTGCAAGGATGCATCAATAACGTTTTGGGCTCCATTGATGTTCGTTTTGATACACTCCATAGGGTTGTACTCGGCAATAGGGACATGTTTTAATGCAGCCGCATGCACTACATAATCAACACCGTTCATCGCACTGATTAGACGTTCTTTATCGCGAACATCCCCGATAAAATAGCGCATACAAGGGTTATTGAACCGTTGTGCCATTTCGTATTGTTTAAGTTCGTCACGAGAGTAGATTATTATTTTATTGGGATTGTAACGACTCAGAATTGTTTTGACAAACTGTTTGCCAAAACTGCCCGTTCCACCGGTTATCAATATATTTTTCCCGTTTAGCATTTATCGCCCACTTTATTCAAAGATTACATTCTGTTATAGTAGCAGAACATTAGCAAAAAAGGTTCCAGTTTACGAGAAAAGAAATTACGTATTATTGTTTATATTTAAACAA
>DASUNE010000060.1:0-4818 GCA_036277315.1 Sulfuricurvum sp. | reverse complement strand
GACTGGTGATGGTCAAAGGGGAAGTGGTCGCACGATTGGATGAAGACAAACTGGTGGATCGATTTATCGAAGAAGTAGAAAAAATGGAAGCACAGGAAGATTGATGGAAGAATCATTATACAATTTAGCGTTTGAACGCTCTGTCCTTAGTTCCATTATTTTTGATCCTGCACAGTTTGATGAGTTCGAAGCGGTACTCAATGCCGAAGATTTTTATCTCGCGGCGCACCAAGAGATTTACCGTGCGATGCTTTCTCTTGCACACCGTGATCTCCCTATCGATGAAGAGTTTATTAAAAAAGAGCTCAGCGGAAAACAAAAATTTGATGAGAGGGTATTGGTTGAAATCCTCACGGCCAATCCTATCTCCAATACCACGGCTTACGTTCAAGAGATCAAAGATAAGGCGATAAAGCGTCATCTTCTGACTCTCACCACAGAAATTAAGCGGGTGACCCTAGAAGAGAATCTAAACGGCAATGATGTAGTCGATTTGGTCGAAAAAAAGCTCTACGAGATTACCCAAAACTCACAATCAATTGATTTTAAAGATGCCCCTAAAATCACCGATGATACGATGGCGTACATCGAAGAGATGCGTGAACGCGGTGATGCGATTTTGGTGGGTGTCGATACGGGATATGCAGAACTCAATAAAATGACTACCGGATTTGGCAAAGGGGATTTGGTCATTGTTGCAGCCCGTCCTGCGATGGGTAAAACCTCGTTCGCTCTTAATATGGTTCAAAATCTTCTTGAAAAAGGGAAAGGGGTGGCATTCTTTTCTCTGGAAATGCCGGCAGAACAGCTGATGCTGAGATTGCTGAGCGTTCAAACCTCGATCCAGCTTCAGCGTCTGCGGGTGGGGGATATGAACCCTGAAGAGTACAAACGGCTTAACGATGCTGTGGACAAGATGCGCCATTCTAAGCTTTTTGTAGACGATCACGGTTCAGTCAATATCCATCAGCTTCGCTCCAAACTGCGAAAACTCAAAAGCCGTCATCCGGAGATCGAACTGGCCGTCATCGATTACCTCCAAATCATGAATGGTACAGGGGGAAAGGATCGTCACCTCGAAGTGAGTGAAATCTCACGCGGACTGAAGATGCTTGCCCGTGAGCTTGAAATCCCTATCGTGGCCCTCTCTCAGCTCAACCGTAGCCTTGAATCGCGTTCGGATAAGCGTCCGATGCTCAGCGATATTCGTGAGTCAGGTTCGATTGAACAAGATGCGGACATTATCCTCTTTGTTTATCGTAACGATGTGTATTTGTACAAAGAGGAAAAAGAGCGGGAAAAAGAGGCGATCAATGCAGGTAAAGAGTTTATCAGCAAATACGTCGAAAAAGAGGAAGAGGAAGCGGAGATTATCATCGGGAAACAGCGCAATGGTCCTACGGGTCATGTGAAACTGATGTTCCAGAAAAAATTTACCCGCTTTGTGGATAAACCGACGTTTGGTGCGGCACAGATTGTATATGAGAGTGTTGATATGAAAAGTGCCAATATGAATATGGACATCGATATGGGCTCCGGAAATGTTTCGATGCCGATCATCTAATTGTTAACACCAAAGGAATACAATCCCTTTGGCTACGCTAGCCGCTAAGGCACTGAAGCTTACCTCTTTCGAGGCAGATTTTTAGTAAAAAAAGGGCTTTGATGTCGAAACTTGAACGTATCGATCTGTTTGATGTAAAAAGCGGCTCATTTTTTGTCCTTTTTCTTCTTTTTGTCGTTTCACTTTCTTTGACGTATGAATACACCCAGTTTTTAACATTAAAACAATTTGATGATCCGCTCATGCGTGCAGAAGTCATCGCGCAAGAGATTAAGCTTATTAATAATACTCCCAAGACATCCATAAAATTAGAGCTTGAAAACGGTTCCTTGGTACGATGTGCGATGAGTCCCTATTTACGAGATTTACGCGGGCGAGAAGTGCTCGTAGAGCTGCAAGTAAAAAATATCACATTTTTGGATTATCTTAGCTGTTTTTATACTCGTGGGGCTATTGTTGAAGTCTATCCCCGATTGAGTTTGAAAGAGAGAGGGTATCGCGTCATTGCCTCTGCCCATGACGAGGAAAGAATGCAGGAACTTTACGGGGGGTTGTTTGTAGCGACCCCTATGAGCCAAGAGTTTCAAACACTCGTAGGGGCGATGGGGCTGAGTCATATTCTCTCTATTAGCGGGTATCATTTCGGGATACTCAGCATTATTGCCTATTTTTTACTTCGTCCCCCCTATCGATGGATGCACAATCGTTATTTTCCCTATCGCCATGGGAATCGTGATCTTTTTTTCATGGTATTGGGATTGTTGTTTTTGTATCTGTGGGCATTGGAATTTATTCCGCCGATGATACGTTCTTTTGGGATGATTGCTGTGGGGTACTGGCTGTATGACCGCGGGATAAAAGTGGTATCGATGCAAACGCTGTTTATTACGTTGGGATTATTGCTTGCCTTTTTTCCGAAACTCTTTTTTTCGCTTGGCTTTTGGTTTTCCTCGTTTGGGGTTCTCTCTATTTTTATTTTTGTCCGTTATTATGAATATTGGAAACCTTGGCAGATCTTTTTAGCGCTTCATATTTGGTGTTATCTGGTCATGCTTTCCATCTCGTTGGCTATTTTTGGAACATTTGGATTGTGGCACATTGGTTCGATACCGCTTGCGTTGCTTTTTAACCTTTATTACCCTGCTGTTTTAGCCCTTCATTTTACCCCATGGGGGGATATTTTTGACCCTTATTTGATGGCATTGTTTGATTCGGGAGTGGTTCACAGAATTGTGATTCCACTGTGGATGGGGATCTTGAGTATTGTGTTAGCCCTTGCGGCTATGAAGTGGAAACAAGCATTTTGGAGTTTAGGTATTTTGGGCAGTGTGACGCTGCTGGGCGCGGTGTATCAGATAGCATAGTTTCATTCCGTAGATGACAATAATCCATGAAACATAAATCCATAAAAAGAAAAAGATAAGAGCGGAGAGTGAGCCGTACATCGTAGCATATGTTTTATTGTAAAAAACATACTGAACAAAACTGTTTTTAGCCAGACCCCAAACCAATGCGACGATAAAAGAACTGATTGCGGCAGCTTTTGGGGATATGACGGCATTGACCGCAATCTTATAAATGATAAAAAAGATTCCCCATAAGAGTAAAAAAGGAAAAATGGAGAGAGCATTTAACAGCACTCCCGAGACATGCGAAACCAAATAAGCATTTAAACTCATCGAGGCTATCAAAACGATCGGAGTGAGCGTAATGAGTGTCCAATAGGTCGTAATCGCTTCCCAAATACCTCGTGGAGGAGAGTGGAAGATTTTTTCTACGATGTGTTCAAAATTCTGGAAAAAAAGCAGCGAAGAGAGGATCATCGTCGAAAATCCAATAATCCCAAGCTGCACTGAATTTTTGAAGAAAGATTCTAAATACTCGGCAATGGCTTCGGTTTGAACGGGCATAAGATTGTCAAATAAAAATACCTGCATTGAGGCGTATTGAGCACTAAAAACGGGAACGTTTGCGATAAGACTCAAAGAGATAATAAGTAATGGGACAAGGGTGAAGATGGTGTAAAAGCTAAGGCTTGAGGCATACACCGTAATGTCACGATCGAACATGAGTGTAAGATAATGGTACAAATATCTCCACCATCTTTTGATTTTCATGATTAGTTAAGTCCCATTTTGCGAGGATTAAGAATGTTGTTGGGATCAAAGGCTGTTTTGATGGACTGAAACAGTGCCATCTCTTCAGGAGTGAATGCCATCGCCATATAAGGGGCTTTAGCCAAACCGATACCGTGTTCACCGCTGAGTGTCCCCCCCAGATCAATGGTGGCTTGGAAGACTTCACGAATCGCCTCGTAGCCGATTTTGACCTGCTCTGGGTCTTTGCCATCTACCATGACATTGGTATGGACGTTTCCATCACCGGTATGACCAAAGCAGGGGATATTAATATTGTATTTAAGGGCAATCGCATTAAATTTTTCGAGCAGTTCCGGTAAGGCGGAACGGGGGACGGTAACGTCTTCGTTGATTTTTTTGGATCCATAAATAGAGAGGGATTGGCTCGCATTGCGTCTCGCAAACCATAGATCAGCCGCTTCTTGTTTGTTTTGCGCGATTTTAAACTCACTGCACCCGTTTTCACGGAATACTTTTTCGATGATAGAAAGTTGAAAATCAAGATCTTCTTCGAGATTTCCATCCACATCGGTGACGAGAATAGCCCCCGCTTCGATCGGAAGACCTTTTTTATACACTTGCTCCACCGCACGGATGGTGAGATTATCCAAAAATTCCATAGCAACGGGAGTGACACCGCTTGCCATCGTTTTGTAAACGGCTTCCATAGCCACACTGACAGTGGGGAAAATTCCCATAGCCGTTTTGGTCATTTTTGGTTTGCTTAGGAGCTTGAGCGTCACTTCGGTGGTGACGGCCAGTGTCCCCTCAGAGGCGATCAAAATCCCGGCGATGTTATATCCAGCCACATCTTTGATGGTGCGTTTGCCTGCTTTGATGATGTCACCATTGGGTAAAACGGCACGGATGGCCATGACGTAATCTTTGGTAATACCGTATTTCGCTGCACGCATACCGCCCGCATTTTCATTGACATTGCCACCGATCGTCGAATACTCTTGGCTGGCAGGATCAGGCGGATAAAAAAGACCTACTTCTTCGACGGCTTTTTGGAGCTCCATATTGATGACTCCCGGCTGGACGATGGCAACCATGTTTTGCATGTCGATTTCTAAGATTTTGTTCATGTGTTTTTCGAATGCCAATACAATTCCG
>DASUNE010000059.1:0-3274 GCA_036277315.1 Sulfuricurvum sp. | reverse complement strand
GTCTTGATGCTTATCGATGCCCATTCGGATGCTGATGTTGTGGTCTTTCCGGAATTGTCACTGAGCGGTTATATGCTTCAGGATAAATTGTTTGAAGATGCGTGGAATATTGATGAATTGACACCATTGGCACAGGCAAGTGAAATTTGTGATGTTGTGATCGGTGCAGCGTTGTGGGATGATGGAAAGGTCTATAACAGTGCCCTTTATTTTTCCAAAGGCTTGTTGCTTCATATCCATCATAAGAATCATCTTCCGACGTACGGAATGTTTGAAGAAGGGCGTTATTTTGCTGCCGGTGATGAGATTAAGAGTTTTAAAACGGCTCACGGTACGGCTGCAATAGTGATCTGTGAAGATGTATGGAGAGCCCAAACGTTTGCGACACTTTCCTCATTGGATACGGATGTGATCTATGTATTGGCGGCTTCACCTGCACGTGATTTTACCGATGATGGATTGTTGATTGAATCACAATGGGATGCATTGCTAAAATCGCTCTCTTTGCTCACCAAAGCGTATGTGGTCTTTGTCAATCGTGTCGGATTTGAAGATGGGCTTGGATTTTGGGGAGGAAGTCGTGTGATTACTCCTCTTGGGGCTACGGAGCATCTCCTATCCCTTTTGGAAGAAGAGGCACAGGTCGTTTCATTGGATCATCAACTTCAAAAGCTTCAACGTTATATATCAAAACATAGATAATCGTTAAATATCAAAGGAACATAAAATGAAAATAGCCATTATAGGCGCGATGCGCGAAGAGATTGACCCGATATTAGAGCGTATGGATACGTATCAGGCGCATGAGCACGCCGGAAATGTATTTTATACGTGTTCGTATGGCGGTCATGAATTGGTCATTGCCTATTCAAAAATCGGTAAAGTTTTTTCGGCGATTACGGCAACGGTTATGATTGAGCGTTTTGGTGCGCAAACACTTTTGTTTAGCGGTGTCGCGGGGGGAATTTCTAAAGAGTTGAACATCGGTGATTTGATTATGGCTTCTGCGTTGTGCCAGCATGATGTCGATATTACGGCTTTTGGTCATCCGTACGGATTTATTCCCGAGGGGACGCTTATGTGTAAGAGCGATGATTCTTTGCGCACCATAGCCAAAAATGTAGCGTCGAATATGGGGATCACTC
The DNA here is from genome assembly GCA_036277315.1 of Sulfuricurvum sp. Taxonomy (GTDB): domain Bacteria; phylum Campylobacterota; class Campylobacteria; order Campylobacterales; family Sulfurimonadaceae; genus Sulfuricurvum. The sequence goes on along the minus strand of DASUNE010000059.1, from coordinate 2,129 downwards.
TTAAAGAGGGGATCATCGCGACAGGCGATCAGTTTGTGGCTAGCAGTGAGCGCAAAACGTGGATTGAGTCTGAATTTAAAGCCGATGCCTTGGAGATGGAAGGTGCGAGTGTGGCGTGCGTATGCCAAAATTTTGCGATTCCGTTTTTTGTCCTTAGAGCGATCAGTGATACAGCCGACGGTGGGGCAAGCGATGATTTTGATGCGTTTTTGAAGACTTCTGCGCAAGTGAGTGCAACGTTTGTTTTAGAGATGGTAAAACATATTGGCCATTAAACTAAACAAAAAAATCATGCGTCGCATGGGTCAGACAAACGCCGCATTTAATCTCATTGAAGAGGGGGATAAAATCCTTGTGGGATTGAGTGGCGGTAAAGATTCGTTGACGATGATTCACGCACTTCGTGAGCAGCAGCGACGTGCTCCATTTAAATTCGAACTCATCGCGGTCACGGTTACCTATGGGATGGGAGAAGATTTATCCAAACTCAGTGAACATTGTGCAAAACACGGGATCACTCATATCATTCATGAAACCAATACCTATGAGCTTGCAGGAGAAAAAATTCGCCAAAACTCATCTTTTTGCAGCTTTTTTTCCCGTATGAGACGTGGTGCACTTTACAGTGCGGCATTGGAGCACGGATGCAATAAAGTCGCCTTGGGTCATCATCTTGACGATGCGGCAGAGAGTTTTTTTATGAATATGATTTACAACGGCCATATGAGAGCGTTAGCCCCGAAATACAAAGCGGGCAATGGTCTAATCGTCATACGTCCGCTTATCCAGCTGCGTGAACGCCAGCTTGCCGTGTGCGCGCTGGAGAACGAAATGCCCACAATCGGCGATGAGATGTGTCCGTCCATGCGGTTTGATGTCAAAATGCCTCATGCCAGAGCGTCTATGAAAGTGATGTTGGCTGAGATGGAAGAAAAGTATCCCGATCTATTTATTTCGATCAACTCGGCATTCGGTCACATCAGTGACGATACGTTTTTTGATCCAAAGCGGTTTAGCTTATAAAGTCCAGCACTTTATGATCGGCTCGGCTGAGAGATAGTTTTCTAACCTCTTCTAGAGTAAACCATTCAAACCCTTCGGGTAGAGAGCGCTCACGGCACGAAAAAACATTGGCTTGCAGCGTAAAATGGCTGTAGCTTTGGCTAATTTCCCCTAAACTTTCCAGTTTATCATCGGGTAATGTTTCGGATTCATAAAACCCCCATAATCCCGATAAAAATCGAGTACGACGTTGGATGAGGGCATATTGTTTTTCTTGTTGATAAACAACAATATTACGAAATCGAATCGGTTTTGTTTTTTTGATTTTCGGTTCAGGATAGGCTATTGGAGATGATTTTCCCTGACAGCTTTTTTCAAACGGGCAACGTTCGCACAGCGGTTTTTTGGGTAAACAAATCGTCGCGCCTACATCCATCATTGCCTGATTGTATTCAAACGGATGGGCTGCATCAAACAAGATATAAGCATATTCCCACAGCTTTTTGTCGTTGCGCTCCTTTAGTGCGAAATAGCGGTGAAGTATCCGTTTGACGTTGGCATCCATGATGGGGAGCGCTTCATGATAGGCAAAGGCAGCAACGGCATGGGCGGTGCTGCGCCCAATTCCGGGAAGTTGCATTAACTCAAACGCATTTTTTGGGAGCTCTCCGTTACAAAGTTGTGAAGCAGCGTGAAGGTTGCGCGCTCTTGTGTAGTAGCCTAATCCTTCCCATTTTTTTAGGACATCATCGATATGGCTTTGTGCTAAGTCATCTAACGTCGGGAAATTCTCTAAAAAAGGGAAATAGAACCGCTCTAAGACGGTTTTTACTTGGGTTTGTTGAAGCATTATTTCACTGATATAAATAGCATAAGGATCATCCGTAGTGCGCCATGGTAAATCATGTCTGCCGTTTTCTTCATACCAAGCTAAAAGTGATTTATGGGCTTTTAGATACATACGATATTGTATCTAAATTCAGGACGTAAGCATGATGGTATATATGGAGGCTTATAAGAGAATATGATGTATAATATTTGATAAAAATCTAAAAAAGTACTCTGATTACGAATAGGTCAAAAACACTGAAAAATAGGTATAAAATGCTCAAACCAATCGTTAAACT
>DASUNE010000058.1:0-2746 GCA_036277315.1 Sulfuricurvum sp. | reverse complement strand
AATATAATGGCAATCAAATTTTAATACGGAGAAACAAATGAAAAAAATTGCTCTTGCAATGTTGTTCGCTGGTATGTCATTGATGGCTGCCGATGGTAAAGCTTTGGCTGGTAAATGTGCTGCATGTCACGGTGCTAGCTTTGAAAAAGTAGCTCTTGGTAAATCAGCAGTCGTAAAAGGTCAATCAGCAGCAACTATCGAAGCTTCTTTGAAAGCATACAAAGCTGGTACACAAAACAAAGCTGGTATGGGCGCATTGATGAAAGGTCAAGTAGCTACTATGTCAGATGCTGACATGAAAGCTCTTGCTTCTTACATCGCAGGAATTAAGTAATTTTACTTCTCATCGCCTAGGCGATGAGTTCCTATCCCTCTCTACTCCGGTCTATACTCTTTCTTTTTTAACGCTTCTCGCTTTTTCTGTTGATCGGCTAAATCATTGAGCTCTTTTTCATCATCAAAGTGAACCTGCGACATCATCTTTTTTTCATCATCAAATTGACCATTTTTAATCGCCCATAAAAATGCGGCCAATGCCGTGGCTCCTAAAAAAAGAGACGCCCCCAACATCATCGCTACTACCCAACTGTCCATCAATACATTCCTTATTATTTGTTATCTATACATCCATCGGCTTCGCATCGAGTTACCCACGACAAGTAATGAACTAAACGACATTGAAATGGCGGCCAAAAGAGGTATAACATACCCCATCATCGCAAGCGGAATCGTAATCGAGTTGTAAACCAACGAAATGCCCAAATTTTGCTTAATAAGACTATACGTCCGTCTGCTGATGGCAAACGCTTCTGCCAGTGACGTCAAGGAATCATTCATCAACACCACATCACTCACCTCGATGGCAATATCGCTCCCGCTTCCCATAGCAATACCGATATCGGCACGAGCAAGTGCGAGTAAATCATTCACCCCATCTCCTGCCATGACGACGACATGCCCTTCATTGTGCGCCATCTCGATAAATTGTGCTTTTTGTTCCGGATTGAGGTGGGCATGCACTTCATCAATACCTACCTCATTGGCCACACGCTTTGCTGCTTCCTCATGGTCTCCGGTGAGCATGACAACCCGTAATCCAAATTGTTTTAATGCGGAAATCGACTCTGAGGCTTTATCTTTTGGAACATCGCGAAGTTCGTACGTCGCTGCCAATATCCCATCAACGGCATAATAAAAAAGGCTTTTGTCACTGACAAAATCGATCTTTATACCGCTGTCTTGCATCAATAGCGCATTTCCGCCCACAATCATAACCCCATTAATACGTGCCACAATTCCCCGTGCCGGAATCTCTCGCAAATCATCAAGAGCAATCTGTTCGACTATCTCATCCGTTCGTTCCACATATTCGCATATCCCGCGGCTAATGGGATGCTTTGATGCACTGGCAAGGGAATACAGGTGTGTTCGATTAAACTCATGATGAATGGTGGCATACACCACTTCAGGGCGGCCTTGCGTAATCGTCCCTGTCTTGTCCAACACGACCATCGACGCTTTGGCCATCGTCTCGATCTGTGCCGCGGATTTGAAAAGAATCCCCCGCTTAGCGCCCAAGGCAAGCCCTACCAACGTCGCAACCGGAGTCGCCAACGCCAACGCACACGGACACGCGATAATGATCACTGAGATCCCCACCATCAATGAACGGTCAAAACTGTGCGGCCAATAGTACCATCCCCAAAACGTCGCAATGGCTAAAAATAAAATTGTGGAGGAAAAATGCTGCGATAAACGATTCGCCAACTGTTCGATATTAGGCTTATGACTCAATGCGTTCTCGAGCAAATTGACAAGATGAGAGAGGGTTGAGTGGGCAAAATCTTTCGTTGCACGATACTGCAAAAGGGCATCAATGCTTGTCGTTCCGCTGATAATCAGATCTTTCGGGCGTTTAAAAATCGGCTCCGATTCTCCCGTGAGATTGGACTCATCAAAGCTTCCCTCGCCACTGAGAACTTCACCGTCAATGGCTGCACGTTCACCGCTTCTAATTCGCAGGATATCCCCAACCTTAACCTCATTGACATTCACGTTTCGAACACTCTCCCCATCAACGAGTGTGACTTCCGAAGGGATATGTTTGCTCATCACATCGAGGGTATCCGCAGCATTTTTACGGCTTAGCACCTCTAAAAACTTCCCAAAAAGGACAAACGTAATGATCATCGCTACCGAATCGAAATAGGCTTCCCCTTTTTCAAATACCGTAATATAAATGGAGTAAAAATACGCCAGGGTGGAACCCGTTACCACAAGCAGATCCATCGTAACGATCTTATTTTTCAACCCATAGTAGGCACCGCGATAAAAGACCCACCCGCTGTAAAAAAGAACCGGTGTCGCAAGCGCCCACTCGGCAATGTTTAAAATCGTTTTGATCTCTTGCGTCATGCCGGTAAAATAGCCTCCGTATTGGGCGATCGCCACCCACATCATGTTCATCGCACCAAACGTCGCAACCGCCATACGCAGATAATACTCTTTTCGTTCTTTGTTCGCACGCACCTCTTGAAATGATGCATCGTAGGGAAAGGCATTGTATCCGACGGCACGAATCATATCGATGATAGCAGAGAGTTTAAGGGTTTCAGCGTTCCACGTAATACGGGCTTTGTTGTTGGTATAATTGATATGCGCCTCAATGACCCCGTCCATTGTATGAAGGGCTTTTTCATTGAGCCACACACATGCGGCACAATGAATCCCCTCGATGACAAGAGAG
>DASUNE010000057.1:0-3329 GCA_036277315.1 Sulfuricurvum sp. | reverse complement strand
TCCTGTAATACGAGAGATGAGGATACCAAAAGAGTTGGAGAATATGGATTTAAACATGAAAATAAAAACCGTTTTTTAAATTTTACGTAAGTTTAACCGATATGTGATTAAAATAGCTCATAAAGTACAGTGCGGAGGTTTTATGTCGTTGTTTGCAAATAAGAGTAAAAGCGATAGCCCTGAAGACGAAGGGATCACGTCGATCATAGTGCGCACGAGCAATGTGGCGAAAGAGCTGATCAATACCGCTGCCAATCATAAAGTCTCCGTAAAAACCCTTGATTTTAGATTATTAGAGACGCAAACGTTTACCCGTCTGCTATCAAATGGTGATGATTGGGTTGAAGTAAACGCGCATGAATTGAGTGATATTACAGAAATGATGTATTTGGATCCTCAATTTGAGATCAAGCAGATTTATGAAATAGAGATTTTTACGCTGACGCAAATCAATCCGTTGGATACTTTGGATCTTTCCATTGCCGGAAATTCGACATTGTGCAAGATCTTTCTCACCATTAAAGCCGGAAGCTATGCAGTCTATGATGAAGAGTTTGAGACCTCTTTTTTTGAACTGATTCGAAAGAAGAAGCTTCGTGCCAATATCATGATCGGAGTTTTTGATTCAATGATGCGACCAAATTTTCTTGATTTGATATCCAAAATAAGGGTTCACGGGAAACATACATTTGAACAGCAAGAACGTTTTATTGTCGCCGAAGGATATGAACCTATCGCGACGATCGATGATAAACTCATCTTGCATTACGATAAAAAACAACAAGAGATGGATGAGTCCGGGAGAATGGACTACGCCAAGCGCGGATACATTGTCAGTGTCGTAGAGAATGACCTTTTGATTGAATACATCAAACCTTTTAAAGGATCTTTTGGCCGCAATGCCAGAGGTGAATTGATTACCCCCAAAGAGCCTATCGTTAAGTATGAGCCGACGTTTACCTGGAGTGACAATATTATACGAGAAGAGCTGGAAAAGAGTGTTGAGTTTCGTGCTCGTGTTGGAGGGTATGTTACGTTTGAGGGCGGAGTCTATGACATCAAGACAGAGATGGACGTAACCGAGATCAGTTTTCGTTCAACCGGATCCATCGATACCGATTTGAATGCAGGGGTTTCGATCAACGTCAAAGAAAAAGATGCATTAAAAGATGCTATCGGAACGGGGATGGAAGTCACGGTAAATGTCATCAATATCGAGGGCAGTGTGGGGCAAGATGCCAAAGTCACCGCCAATAAAGCAACCATTGAGGGACAAGTTCACAGTACCGCAACCGTTACCGCGGATGAATTATCCATCAATATACTCAAAGGAAAAGCATTTGGGAAAGAGATCCGTATTTCGAGGCTTGAGCATGGTGAAGTCGAGGGGGATCGAGTTTTTGTGAATCAAGCCGTTGGGGGAAAGATACGGGCAAAAGAAGTTGTGATAGAGCTATTGGGTTCTCATGTGAAAATAACGGCCTCCAAGAGCATCGAGATTAAAAAGATTATAGGGGGAGAGAATGTACTGACCATCGATCCTCTCTTGAATGAATCGCGCGAAAGCTTGAGTGACGAAGCGAAGAAGATAGAAGAAACGAAAAAAGTACTGAAGACGACTGAGAAAGAACTTTCCGAATACGAGACGACCATGAAAGAGAATGGATCGGCGTATGAGGATATCAAACAAAAATTACTTTATTACAAGCGTAATAACATTAAAGCCCCGACAGCATTTGTCGAAAAATATCAACAATTTCAGCAGGTCCGTCAAAAAATCCAAGAGTTGCATGATCAATATCAAGAGCATCTGGGGGCCCTTGCTCTTTTGAGTACCACGCATACCTCTTTACAAAATGAAATCTTTGATGCACGTATTATTAATCATGACCGTTGGCGCAATTACAACGAGATCGTGTTTAAACTGCTCGATCCCCCTATTGATGTTACCTATTTTCCTGCGGATAACAGCGATGAGAGTATATTGGGACTGCACGAAGATGAAGAGGGAAAATTTACGATAAAGGCCGTGAATAAATGATAGTAGGACTGATTGGGAATGTTGAGTCTAAAGAGCCGACCAAACTGCATATTGAGGTCAGTGGAGTTATTTATGAAGTGTTTATTAGTCTGCATACCTACGGTGAATTAAACAGCGAAAAAATCAAACTCCATATTAGTCACATTATCCGTGAGGATGCTCAGCAGTTGTACGGATTTTTTCAAAAAGCAGAAAAAACCTTGTTTGAAGGGATGCTAAAAATCAATGGAATCGGACCAAAAGCCGCTTTGGCTATTTGTTCAACCTTTACGCCGGAGCAGTTTGCGGGTATTATTTCATCTAAAGATGTGAATGCGCTTAAAAAAGTTCCGGGCATCGGTCCCAAAAGTGCGGCGCGTATCATGGTCGAATTGGCCGGATTTGATGCCGTACTGCTTCAAGGGGATGTCTATACGACCAGTGCATCCAGTGAAGCATTGATGGCATTGGAATCGCTTGGATTTAAAAAAGAGGTCATCGTAAGTGCACTGGCTAAATGCAGTGCTACGGAGACATCAGCGCTGGTCAAAGAAGCGCTCAAACAACTGCAAAAATTATAATAAGGATTATTAATGAAATTAGCACTTTTATTCGGCGGAGCGAGCTACGAGCATGAGATCAGTATCGTCAGCGCCATTACGGTCAAAGGAAAACTCAAAGGGTTTGATCTAAGTTTTATATTTTGCGATCAGAATCACCGTTTTTATCTCATTGACGGATCAAAAATGAAAGCGATCACTTTTTCCCGCGGTGAACATCTCAAAATGCCAGAAATCTTTTTGACCAATGGCGGCTTTGAACAGCGGGGACTGTTTGGCTCAAAAATGCACACGATGCCGGTTTTGAACATCATCCATGGCGGTGACGGTGAAGACGGATCGATTGCGGCATTGTTCGATTTTTACGGTATTTCATTTATCGGACCGCGCAAAGAGGCGTGTGTGTTTAGTTTTGATAAACATTACACGAAATGGCTGGCGAATTCGTTGGGGGTTAAAACCCTTCCCTTTGAAGCGATTACGCAAGACAAACGCAAGGCGATTGCCACACCGTATCCGTTTATCGTGAAACCCTCACGCCTTGGAAGCTCTATCGGGGTGAGTATCGTACGTGAGCCCGGCGAGCTTGATTATGCCTTGGATGTAGGGTTTGAATTTGATGAGGTATTGCTCATCGAGCCGTTTATCAGCGGGGTAAAAGAGTACAATCTAGCCGGTTTCAGTGCACGCGGCGAGATGACGTACTCCATCGTTGAAGAGCCGCAAAAAGCGGAATTTTTGGATTTTGA
>DASUNE010000056.1:0-5238 GCA_036277315.1 Sulfuricurvum sp. | reverse complement strand
TACTTATTAGAGTTACGAGTGTAACTACTATTTTCTATCACATAAGGAGTAAACCATGAAACGTTCAGGTTTTACTATGATCGAGTTAATCTTCGTTATCGTTATCTTAGGTATTTTGGCAGCAGTAGCTATTCCAAAATTGGCAGCAACACGTGATGATGCTAAAACTTCAGCCGAACTGACAAGCGTTGCACAAGCGTTGCAAAACTTAGGTGCAGAGTACACATCACAAGGTACAATTGCGGCTGCATCAGTTACTGAGGCGGCAGCCACTGTAAAGTGTTTCACAATTACAATGCCTGCGGATGGTAATATTTCTATTGATCCAACTGCTACGGATACTACAATTTGTACAAACCCAATTTCGACAGAGGTATACTTAAGAGCTGCGAAGAATGGTATCCTTACTTCTGCTGGAGCAACTAAAATACACGTTTTGGGCGGAACAAGCGTTAAGCTATAAATTCGTTATTCATCGTTCCCACTTTTACGGGTGGGAATGGTTACAATTGATTGAATTGATTTTTAAAGATTGCAGAGCAATCGTAAAACTCAGTGCAATAGGATGATAGAATGAAACGAACAGCTTTTACGATGATAGAATTAGTGTTTGTTATTGTAATTTTAGGAATCTTATCCGCGATTGCAATCCCAAAATTTGCGGCAACACGCGATGATGCACAAATAGCCAAAGGGCGCAGTGATGTAGCCGCCATCCGGGCTGCGATCGTGAGCGAGCGTCAAGGGCGGTTGATGCAGGGTCAGTCGAATTATATTACTGCGCTGGATCACGGATCTACCACATTGTTTGATGATAATGATTCTGTTGCAACTAATGGTACATTGTTACAGTATGGTATTGCGGCTGGAACCGGGAATGGTAAATGGGCAAAAACGGGAGATAATGCGTATACTTATACCATATTAGGTGTTGCCGTTCCTTTTACGTATACCCCAGCTACTGGAGTTTTTAATTGTAGTGGTACATATTGTGACAAGCTGACAAATTAATCTTAACGTGCATTTTTACTCTCTAGCCCTCTTGGGCTCTCCTCTGGATCTTCTCACGTATGAATATGAAACAATCTTAGAAACCGGATCTCAGGTAAAAGTGAAATTAGCAACTCGTGAGATGACCGGTACGGTCATTGATAAAGTTTCTCAACCTGATTTTAAAACACAGCCCGTTATAGAAATACTCCCCTTCTTTTTTTCTTCTAATCAAATCAAAATGGCGCAATTTATGGCGGAGTATTATGGGTGTTCGCTGGGTGAGGCGTTGAATCTGTTTGTACCGTTTGAAAAGCTGGGAATGCAGACTTATAGTACACATTCCCAAGCTGGAGCTTGGGAACGAGAAGGAAGTCACATTTCTGTTGATATTGTCTTGTCCGAAAGTCAATCGGAAGCTTTTGATTTTATCCGTTCTCATCCCGTTTCTCTTCTCTTTGGGGATACCGGTGCGGGGAAAAGCGAAATATATATGAAGCGGATGGATGAAGTCCTAAACGAAGGAAAACGGGCACTTCTCCTTCTTCCGGAAATCTCTCTGACTCCTCAAATGGAACAGCGGTTTCAACATCATTTTGGAGAGATGGTAGTGTTATGGCATTCCAAAATGACCCCTAAGCAAAAAAAAATTACGTTGGCGAAAATTGTTGACGGAAGCGCCCGCATCGTTGCAGGGCCTCGCTCGGCTTTGTTTTTACCCATAAATGATTTGGGATTGATCGTGGTGGACGAAGAGCATGATGAGAGTTATAAATCGTCCTCACGTCCCCGTTACAATGCGCGGGATATGGCGGTTTATATGGGGAAGCTTTTAAAGATACCGGTTGTCCTTGGAAGTGCGACTCCCAGTTTGAGCAGTTATGCACAATATCCTTTTTATCGTTTGAGAGGGGGATATTACACTACCAAGCGTTCTTTTGTGTATGAGCCGTCGATTGAAGCTTTGACCCCATTTTTGGATGCAAAGATTGGTGAAAATTTCAAATCAGGGCATCAGGGGATTGTATTTATCCCCACACGTGCCAATTTTAAGACGATGGTGTGTGATGGGTGCGGCTATACGCTGGAATGTCCGTTCTGCAGTGTCGGGATGAGTTTACACCGTAATGCACGTGCTTTGAAATGCCACTATTGCAATTATACGGAAGTACTGCCTCGTGTGTGCCCAAAATGCCAAAGCGGTCATTTAAGTACCTCACGACTGGGGACGGCGGAAGCGGTGGAGCATTTCGAGAAGTATTTTAGCGAAATAAAAATACAGCAGTTTGACCGAGATGTCATCACAACGCAAAATAAACTTATTAAAGTGCTCAAAGCATTTAATGCCCGTGAGATTGATCTGCTCGTGGGGACGCAGATGCTATCCAAGGGGCATGATTATCACGATATAGCACTGGCTGTTGTGATGGGGATTGATAATCTGTTAGGGCAAGCCGATTATCGTGCGCGTGAACGTGCCTTATCCCTTCTGGTACAAATTGCAGGTCGAAGCGGGCGTAAAAATGATTCAACGGTGATTGTTCAGAGTTTTAATGAGAATTTTTTTCGCCACTATTTGGAGGATTATGAGTTGTTTTTGAAAGAGGAACTTAAAATTCGCGAAAATCGTTATCCTCCTCATAAAAAATTGGCACGATTACTGTTTGCCCATAAAAACGGGATAAAAGCGAAGGGAGAGATGGAGAAAGCGGTCGATATCCTGAGAACGGTCTCCACGATAGAGATTGTCGGTTGTGGTGCTTCGCCGATTGAGAAAATTGCGGGCAAATACCGATTTCAAATCTTACTGAGAAGCGATAAGAGCACCGAACTTATCCGTTCAATCAAGTTGGTTAAATCACCGCTATGTGAAATCGATATGGACCCCATAGAGTTTACGTAAAATTAACGTCCAACAAGCTACAATCATTTCATGATTACACGATACCCCACCAAGAAAATTTACGTCGGAAATGTTGCTATCGGGGGTGATGCCCCCATCTCGGTACAGTCGATGACCTATTCGCGTACTGCGGATGTTGCGGCAACCGTAGAGCAGATCAATCGGCTCCATTTTGCAGGATGTGATATCGTCCGTGTCGCGGTTCCCGATGAAGAAGACGCATTAGCCCTCAAAGCGATCAAAGAGCAAATCTCTCTCCCCCTCGTAGCCGACATCCATTTTAACTATAAACTCGCCCTCATTGCGGCGGAAGTCGTAGATTGTATCCGTTTTAATCCCGGAAACATCGGTGAAAAATCGCGGATACGTGAGATCGTCAAAGCGTGCGAAGAGCGTCATATCCCTATCCGTATCGGGGTCAATGCAGGGAGTTTGGAAAAAGAGTTCGAGCAGCGTTACGGTCAGACGGCGCAAGGAATGGTAGCATCCGCGGAGTACAACATCAAATTTTTAGAAGATTTGGGTTTTACCGATATAAAAGTCTCTCTCAAAGCCAGTGACGTGCAGCGTACGGTGGAAGCCTACCGGATGCTGCGACCGAAAAACAGCTATCCGTTTCATCTGGGTGTGACGGAAGCGGGGACAATCTTTCATGCGACGATCAAAAGTGCTATCGGACTTGGGGCGTTGCTCCTCGATGGTATCGGGGATACGATGCGCGTATCGATCACGGGTGAATTGGAAGAAGAGATCAAAATCGGACGGGCTATTTTAAAAGACAGCGGTGCGGCAAAAGATGGTGTTAATATTATTTCTTGTCCTACGTGCGGGCGTATCGAAGTAGATTTGGTCTCTGCGGTCGCAGTTATTGAAGAGCGGACGAAGCACATCAAAAAACCGTTGGATATATCGGTCATGGGGTGTGTGGTCAATGCCATTGGTGAAGCCAAACATGCTGATGTCGCAATTGCCTACGGCAAAGGTTCGGGACTGGTGATGGTCAAAGGGGAAGTGGTCGCACGATTGGATGAAGACAAACTGGTGGATCGATTTATCGAAGAAGTAGAAAAAATGGAAGCACAGGACGATTGATGGAAGAATCATTATACAATTTGGCGTTTGAGCGTTCCGTTCTAAGTTCTATTATTTTTGATCCCGCACAATTTGATGAGTTTGAAGCGGTACTCAATGCCGAAGATTTTTATCTCGCGGCGCACCAAGAGATTTACCGTGCGATGCTTTCCCTCGCACACCGTGATCTCCCCATCGATGAAGAGTTTATCAAAAAAGAGCTCAGCGGAAAACAAAAATTTGATGAGAGGGTGTTGGTCGAAATCCTCACGGCCAATCCTATCTCGAACACTACGGCCTACGTCCAAGAGATCAAAGACAAAGCCATTAAGCGTCATCTTCTCACCCTTACAACCGAAATCAAGCGGGTAACGCTGGAAGAGAATCTAAACGGTAACGATGTGGTCGATTTGGTGGAGAAAAAGCTCTACGAGATCACTCAAAACTCCCAATCGATTGATTTTAAAGATGCTCCAAAAATCACCGACGACACGATGGCGTACATCGAAGAGATGCGTGAGCGGGGAGACGCGATCTTAGTCGGTGTGGATACAGGGTATGCGGAGCTTAACAAGATGACGACAGGGTTTGGCAAAGGGGATCTGGTTATCGTAGCCGCCCGTCCTGCTATGGGTAAAACCTCCTTCGCGCTGAATATGGTTCAAAATCTTCTCGAAAAAGGGAAAGGGGTGGCATTCTTCTCTCTGGAAATGCCGGCAGAACAGCTGATGTTGCGTTTGTTAAGTGTTCAAACTTCGATACAGCTTCAGCGTCTGCGTGTCGGAGATATGACGCCGGAGGAATACAAACGGCTCAATGATGCAGTCGATAAGATGCGCCACTCCAAGCTTTTTGTGGACGATCACGGTTCAGTCAACATCCATCAGCTTCGCTCCAAACTGCGTAAGCTCAAAAGCCGTCATCCGGAGATCGAGCTTGCCGTCATCGATTACCTTCAAATCATGAACGGTACGGGAGGGAAAGATCGTCACCTCGAGGTGAGTGAAATCTCACGCGGACTGAAGATGCTTGCCCGTGAGCTTGAAATCCCTATCGTTGCCCTCTCTCAGCTCAACCGTAGCTTGGAATCACGTTCGGATAAACGTCCGATGCTCAGCGATATCCGTGAGTCAGGATCGATCGAGCAGGATGCCGACATCATCCTCTTTGTCTATCGCAATGATGTGTATTTGTACAAAGAGGAAAAAGAGCGGGAAAAAGAGGCGATCTCTGCCGGAAAAGAATTTATCTCGAAATACGTCGAAAAAGAAGAG
>DASUNE010000055.1:0-14117 GCA_036277315.1 Sulfuricurvum sp. | reverse complement strand
TTCCGAACCCGGAAGCTAAGACCCTCATCGCTCATAATACTGCATCTTTCAGGTGTGGAAACGTAGGTCGCCGCCTGGCCTCAGATTTAATCCCTCTTTTACAACAATCCCCCCAACTTTTACAATCATTTCTTACTTTTATTGTCACTTGTCATATTGTATTAATTTTACGGTATGTATATTTTATCGATCATCTCTTGGTATTCTTTTTCACAATCACTCTCGCAGGTTATTCCGCCGCCACTTTTATAGACCAGGTGTCCATCAATGTTTTCGATAAAACGGATTGCTACGGCACTATAGAGATTCTCTCCATCATAGTAGCCAAAGACTCCCGTAAAATATCCACGCTCATAGTTCTCGATTTCCTCAATAATTTCAACGGTTCTTTTTTTGGGCGTACCGCTGATGCTTCCTGCAGGCAGAAGAGCCCTTAGCAGTTCACCTGTATTCTTTCTCCAGGTATTGTCTAATGTACCGCTGATATGTGAACTTACTTGATGAAGTTTTTTGCTTCCGGTATCGATTGTCGTAATATAGCGAAATTTCTCGACACGTATCTCTTTGGCTATGATCCCTAAATCATTCCGGAGCAGATCAACAATCATGGTATGTTCTGCTAATTCTTTTGGATCATTTAGTATGGTATCGATGGCATTGGTCAGGGATGCATCGATCGTCCCTTTCATCGGGTAGGTATGAATGGTATTTTTCTCTATGACTATAAAGGGTTCGGGTGAGAAACAAACAAATTGATCTTGAACACGAAGTTTATAAGGGGCATCTGCCATTGTATAAATTTCTTTTAATGTGTAATGGGATTCAATCGGTGTTTGTTGTGTTAAATTAAGAAGATAGGTGTTTCCGCTACAAATATTTTCTTGTATCCGTTCAAATTTTTTTTGATATTGTTTATAGGATATAGGAAAAAAAGATGGTTTATGGGGCATGTTTGTTGTTTGGGGTGTACTGTTGAAGGAAAATTCGATGTCATGCTGTATTAAATCATCCAGGGGGTAAGAGTGAAGTTTTTCACCTTTAAAATCAGTATAGAAAAAACAGGGAATTCCAGAACGGACCAATTCACTAAAGTGATCAAACATCAGGCAATAAGAGCTTTTAAAACAGCCATTCGAATAGATACCCCGTTTTTTACCTGTTCGAGAACTTTGCATCGTGGATCTTTGAGGAGTGCATCATCAATATCGATATTACGGTGAACGGGTCCTGGATGCAAAATAACAATCTCTCTTTTTCCTAAAAGCTCTTTGGTGATGCAAAAATCACTGGCATAGTCTTTTAGTGAACCGTAACTTTGGTGTGAATGCCGCTCTGTTTGGGTTCGTAAACTCATAATGGCGTCGACACTGTCAATTACATCATGAATATTATGGGTTATTTTTAATGGGGTTGAGGGGAGAAAATGGGGAGGTGCTACAAGGGTGATGTCCATCCCAAAGCGTGTTAAAAGCTCGATATTGCTGTTGGCGACACGGGAGTTTTTAATATCGCCTACAATGGCTATTTTTTTTCCTTTAAGATGACCGAAATGTTGCTTGAGGGTAAACAGATCAAGCAGTGCTTGTGTAGGATGGGCATGTGCGCCATCGCCTGCATTGATGATGGAAGCGTTGGTGTGTTCAGCAAGAATATGGGGAACGCCCGCATGGGCATGGCGAACGATCATCGCATGAGGACCCATAGCGTCAAGGTTGGCGGCAGTGTCTACGAGAGTTTCCCCTTTTTGAGTAGAACTTTTTTGGACATCGAGATGAACGACTTCTGCGCCAAGGCGTTTGGCTGCAATTTCAAAAGAGCTTTTGGTGCGTGTTGAGTTTTCAAAAAAGAGGGTGATTATAATTTTTTCACGCAAGATCGGGTCAAAGTGTCCATCGCTAAAATGAGAGGCATCCTCTAGCACGGTGTTAATCTGCTCAATCGAAAAGTCATCGGTTCGGATTAGATGGCGCATGAAATATCCTTGTTATTTGTTTGGATTTTATCCAATAATGCTTGAGCAAGTGCTGTGGTGTTTTTTCCTAGAAAATGAAGTTGTTCGAAATGATTTTTAAAATAAGGAAGCGATGTCTGGAAAAAACCGGCATCGTCAGGACGGCAGTTAAATGTCCAGAGATGGGGAAGATTAAGCTGACGCAACATCGCTAAGCTTAACAGTGTGTCATTGATGCATCCTAAACGGCAATGGGTAACGAGCAAGATTGCAGCATTAAAATGATGCGCCAAATCAATCATCATGAGCTTTTCATCCAGAGGAACCATTATCCCGCCAGCCCCTTCGATGATGACAATATCACAAAGTTGTTCGATTTTTTCCAATGCTTTATCGAAATGAGTCAAATCAAGCTTTTTGCCTTTGTTGGCAACATACGGTGCAGCAGGAAGAGGTAAGGCCAAGCTTACGATGTCACCAACTTTTAAAACCTTGAGGGCCGGATTGAGAGTTTGCGCGTGTTTTAATAACAAGCTCCCATCGGCAGGCAAACCATTTACCCCTGTTTCTATGGGTTTGTAGACTCCTACGCGATACCCCATCTGCGCATAAGCATCAAGAAGCTGTACGGTAGTATAGGTTTTACCGATATCTGTGTTAGTCGCGGTAATGAAAATTCGTTTGGACAAGGTTTGACTCTTTTGGCTATAATTGTTGACATTTTAATACAGGTTTGATAATGAATCACTTTGAAGAGTATACAACACAGTTTGTTCAGCAGATAGGAAAAAAAGAGGGGGCTGTTAGCCCTGCAATTATCAATTCGGCATCGTTTGGATATGGTGACAGTGAAACAGGGGAAGGGATATTTGACGGTTCGGTCAAGAAACCGCTTTATTCACGTATGGGGAATCCGACATCAGGGCAATTGGAGCAGATTTTAGCCACTATGGATGGGGGTATTGGTGCAGTTGCTGCTTCTTCGGGAATGGGTGCTACGGCTATGGCAACACTTAGTTTGCTGAAAAGCGGCGATGAGATCGTAAGCGTCGGAGGGTTGTTTGGGGGAACCTATTCCTACTTTTCGGAGACTTTGCCCCGTTTTGGGATCACGAGCCGTTTTTTCGATGTGGATGAACTGGATGCTATTGAAAAAGCGATGACCGATAAAACAAAAATACTCTTTTTGGAAAGTGTCGGAAATCCTAATATGCGTCTGCCTGACATAAAAGCCATTGCTGATATTGCGAATCGTCACGGTATCGTGTTAATGGTCGATAATACCTGTACTCCTTTGAGTATCAAGCCAATCGCATTAGGGGCGGATATCATCGTCTATTCAACGACCAAGATTATTACGGGAAATGCTTCGTCATTGGGGGGAGCCGTTGTGTTTCGTGCTATCAGTGAGGGAAATGATAAATTTAAGGGCGAGCGTTATGCCGAGGTTCACCCTTTTATTAAAAAGATGGGGGCAATGGCACTCATCGGTAATGCGAAAAAGCGTGCGCTGCGTGATTTTGGGATGAGCGCCAATGGATTTGGCAGCTATTTGACGATGTTGGGTCTTGAGACATTGCCGTTACGCATGGACAGAGTCGTCTCAAGTGTGGAGAAAATTGCCAAAGAACTTGATGCAAAGGGGTTTGTTGTCAATCACCCTGTATTACCGAATCATCTTCATCATGAGCGGTACTTAAAGCAGTTCTCTCAAGGGTGCGGAACATTGCTAACGATTGATATGGGAACTAAAGAAGCGGCATTTGCCCTGTTAAACCATTCTAAACTCGTCACGATTACGGCAAATATAGGGGATTCACGAACGTTAGGTCTTCATATGGCTTCGACGATTTATCGCGATTTTGATGAACCAACGAAAGCATTTTTAGGGATTACCCCGGGATTGATTCGTATCTCCATCGGGCTTGAAAATCCTGATGACATTATTAATGATTTTATTATGGCACGTAATTTTTCTCTTTAAGCCAAACGACACGCTATGCTGGTTAAAGTAATTTTTTAAAGTCGGGGAGTATTGTGAGTACAAAAGTAAAACATGCTCTTGAAGACTCTTTGGAGATTCGAGAGCCGAAAAAATATCAGGTCTATTTGTTAAATGATGATTATACATCGATGGATTTTGTCATCGATATTTTGATAGGAATTTTTCACAAAAGTTACAGTGACGCTCATCAGATTATGCTGCAAGTGCATCAAAATGGGCGTGGATTGTGTGGAATTTATTCGTATGAGATTGCTGAAACTAAAATCCATCAAGTGAGTTCACTCTCACGAGAGAGCGGTTTTCCGTTGAAAGCAATAATGGAGGAAGTGTAATGATTAGTTCCCAATTAAACTCAATTTTTCAAAAAGCAGTGGCGCTGGCGAGACATCAGCGACACGAATATCTCACGATTGAGCATGTCATGCTCGCATTGGTAAATTCTCACGAGGGTGAGATGATTATCAAAGCGTGCGGTGGAGATATTGAAATAATTAAAGAGTCACTTGGGAACTATCTTGTTCAAACGCTCGAGCCTCTTCCGGATGATGTTATGCAAGAGCCGTTTGAGACGGTGGCTTTGGCCCGGATGATTGATGAGATGATGCGTCACGTTAAAAGTGCCCAAAAACAGCATGCTGATGTCGGTGATTTTATCGCTGCCATCTATGAAGAGGATCATACGTATGCACGATTATTGCTTGAAGAGTATGGGATCAGTCGTGTGGATTTGCTCGAAGCCATTTCCCATCAAGAACTCGATGCCCCCCAAGAATCTCAAGTAGGTGAAGGGGCCCTCGAAAAATACGCCATCAATTTAATTGTGCAGGCTAAAAATGGGAAGATTGATCCGGTAATCGGTCGTGTCAATGAAATCGAACGTACGATTCAGACACTCTGTCGACGGCGTAAAAACAATCCGCTTCTGATCGGTGAACCGGGAGTAGGAAAAACGGCGATCGCCGAAGGATTGGCCCTTAGGATTGTTGCAGGTGACGTACCTAAATTACTTGAAAATGCAGAACTGTTTGCCCTTGATTTGGGCGCCATGCTTGCAGGGACCAAATACCGAGGTGATTTTGAAAAGCGGCTCAAAGCGGTGATTGATGAGGTGCAGGGTCATCCCAATGCGATTTTATTTATCGATGAGATCCATACGATTGTGGGGGCAGGCGCTGTTGGGGGCGGGAGTATGGACGCGTCCAATCAGCTCAAGCCCGCCTTGGCGTCAGGGAGTTTAAAATGCATGGGGGCTACGACCCATGCGGAGTATCGATCGGTCTTTGAAAAAGACAAAGCATTAAGCCGTCGTTTCGCTCGTATAGAGGTGAATGAACCCTCTCAAGAAGAGAGCTTTTTAATCCTTAAAGGGTTGCGGGAACGGTATGAAAAACATCACGGGGTGAAATATACGGATAAGGCATTACGAAGTGCGGTAGCACTCTCTAAAAAGTTTATCACCGATCGATTCTTACCCGATGTTGCTATTGATTTGATTGATGAAGCGGGAGCATCGTTTCATCTTCATCATCATAAGCGTACGACGGTTACTCCCAATGACATTGAGACCATTATTGCCAAAATGACAGGAGTTCCTGTTTCCAAAATGTCTGGGGACGATCGCAGCAAGCTTGCAGGGTTGGAAGAAGAGTTAAAAACACTCGTCATTGGGCAAAACAATGCGATTGTTCAGGTGGTTCGATCGATTAAACGCTCATATGCCGGTTTGTCTCAGCCCAACAAGCCTATCGCCTCCTTTTTGTTTTCAGGCCCTACGGGAGTGGGAAAAACGGAGCTGGCCAAATCGCTTGCATCGTCGATGGGAATCCACTTTGAACGGTTTGATATGTCGGAATACATGGAAAAACATTCTATCAGCCGTCTCATCGGTGCACCTCCCGGATATGTAGGGTTTGAGCAGGGAGGATTGCTCAGCGAGAGTGTTCGCAAGCATCCTTATACCGTATTATTGCTCGATGAAATCGAAAAAGCCCATCCTGATTTGGTGAATATTCTCCTTCAGGTGATGGACAATGCAACATTGACGGATAATAACGGCTATAAAGCCAATTTCAGTAATGTCGTGCTGATTATGACCTCAAATATCGGTGCGAGTGAGCGAACGGTCATGGGATTCAATGCCGACAGTTCGATTTCACGCCACGAAGCATTAAAATCGTTTTTTACCCCAGAGTTCCGAAATCGTCTGGATGCGGTCGTTGAGTTTGCTCCATTGAGCAAGACGGTGGTAGAGAGTATCGTCGATAAATTTATTGATGAGCTTAATCGTCAACTAAAACCGAAAAAAGTATCGATTGTATTGAGTGAAAAAGCCAAAGGGTATTTGGCTTCGATGGGATATGATAAGGAAATGGGTGCACGGCCGCTAGGCAGAGTCATCCAAGAAAAAATAAAAGATCCCTTGGTCGATGAGGTTTTATTTGGACGCTTGACAAACGGCGGAAAAGTGATGATTGATTTTGCCCAGTCTCTGGTCTTTGATTATCAGTGATTTATGATCCCAAAGCTCACCTATCAGCTCTCTTTTCCGGATCCCTGTGCTGCAACCCCTGAGGGGATAGTGGCCTATGGGGGCGATCTGTCCCCTTCACGCCTTATGATGGCGTATCGAAACGGAATTTTCCCGTGGTTTAGCGAGGGGGATCCGATTCTATGGTGGTCTCCCAATCCGCGCCTCATTTTGGAGCTAGACGACTTTAGACTTCATAAATCATTGCGCAAAAAAATACCTCTGTTTGAAATCCGTTTTGATACCGCTTTTTCAGAGGTTATTCGAGCGTGTTCCAAAATCCCTAGACGAGGGCAGGGAGGAAGCTGGATCGTTTCTGAAATGATCGAAGCGTATGAAGTGTTGTATGGTATGGGATATGCACACAGTGTGGAAGCGTATCAAGACGGAGTATTGGTGGGGGGATTGTATGGTGTGAGTGTCGGTAGCGTCTTTTGCGGTGAATCGATGTTCGCCAAAATTTCCGATGCGTCGAAAGTTTCCTTTGCTGTATTGATTGAGCATTTGAAAGAGTGGGGATACGATTTTATTGATTGTCAGGTCCCTACAGACCATTTGAAAAGTTTGGGAGCGATCGAGGTATCTAGAAATACTTTTTTAAAACGATTGGCGAATAATGCTTATCGTGATATATCGCCAAATGGATGGAAGTCGCCGTGATGATTAGAATACAATAAAGGCTTATTTATAAGCATTTCTTAACATTTTAACAGCAATAATGCTTTACTTTATAATCGAAAGGGTGACGTGAAATATATCGCTTCTACCGTATCATTATTCCTCGTCATTCACTCTCTCAATGCTTCGGATACGCCAATGATTACCTCATTAAGTGATGATATGGCACAAATGGAGCTTTTGGCGACACAGACCAATCAAAATATCGACTATCAGCCTTTTATCCTCTCTGTTTTGCACGGAGATAATCTTTCTACTCTCGGAATCAAAACATTGGGTGAAGCACTCCTCCTCGTTCCCGGTGTCGACATGGCAACCAATACGATGAATAACCGCACGCCGATTTTTCGAGGTTCCAACCCAACGGCCTAT
Organism: Sulfuricurvum sp.; assembly: GCA_036277315.1. Classification (GTDB taxonomy): domain Bacteria; phylum Campylobacterota; class Campylobacteria; order Campylobacterales; family Sulfurimonadaceae; genus Sulfuricurvum. The sequence continues at coordinate 6,584 of DASUNE010000055.1, read as the reverse complement.
GGCCAATCGACCCTCGTCATCGACGGATTTGTGGTCAACGATGATCTCTTTAGCAACTATAACTCGTATCTGGATTTGCCGATCGAGCTCATTGATCGGATCGAAGTCGTCCGAGGTTCCGGGAGTTTTATCGAAGGGGTTAACGGATATGCCGGAACGATCAATGTTATTACGCACGCTCAATCCGATCCGCTCAATGCGCAAAATGGGGCACTTTTCGCCTGGGGCGGAAGCGATGCAGCGGCGGGATTAGGGGGATGGAGCCGATATCAGGGTGAAGATTGGAAACTCTCTCTTGATGTATTTACCCAACGCCATGATCAGCAAACGCCTATTCTTGTCAAAGATGCGATCGTCCGCTTGGGGTATGCACAATTGGGGATGGAACAAAGCGGTTTTGGAATAACCTATAAGCATGGGGGATTTATTTTACAAGGAAGATACAATGATTATCAAAGCGGAAGTGCCTTTGGAAATCTCAATATTCTCCCCAATCCAGAAGGGAAGCTTCAACAGCCCTCATGGTATCTTCAAGGAAAATATACCCTTGGGTTAGTCCAGGATCTGACCCTGAGCCTTAAAGCGTCCATAATGGAAAACAGCTGGGAAAGCGATTCACGTCCGCTTCCTCCTGGCTTTACTTACAACTCAATCCCATTGAATGATGGATATTGGGCATCTTTGATGATTAAAAGCCGTCGTATCAACGGGGGAGCCTCACTGCATTACGATGGAGTGGAGTCCAATCGTCTCACTGCGGGAGTTGAATCGACGTGGTGCGAAGCCATCGACTCTTACTCTATCACGACCAACAAGCTTACCGGAGCAGGGATGGTTGATTATTCCGAGACTCCCCTTGCGTTTATCGAGGCCAAGCGTGCAAAACGTCAAACGACCAATCTTTACCTCTCTGATAGGATAACCCTTAACGATGCAACGGCTGTCGCTTTGACGATGGGAATCATCGATACGTCCGACATTCAATCGCATCCGTATGGTCGAGCGGCGGTTGTGTATCAGCCCACTCGAAACGATATTTTCAAAATAATGGCATCGTCGGGGGAACGTTACCCCTCTTTTCAAGAGATGTATCTTGCCCCCAGCCCTTACGGAACGGGGAATCCTAATTTGACGTACGAAGAGGTGCATTCGATAGAGACCCAATATCTACGAAAAATCACTATGAATCTTACCGCAGGGCTCAACCTCTTTTATATTGCTAACTCGGAACAAATCGTCCGTGATACAATCGGAACATTTCAAAACAATGGCAAGAGTACTATAAAGGGTTTTGAAGCGGAATTGCACGGAAAAATGACGCTGGACGATACCTTTTTATTCTCTTACAGCTATATTGATGGAGAAACTGAAGATAATAACGGGATCAAAAATGATCTTTCCAATACGGCGTCTCATCTGATAAAAGCCGCCTATTCCTATGATTTTTCCAATGGTTGGTCGCTGGGAAGTATTTGGAATTACGTCGGAAGTAAAAAACGCAATAGTAATGATGTGCGTGGTGATTTGGCCTCATACAATACGCTCGATATGGCGTTAGGATGGGATATGAATACCCATAAGGGGTGGTATGCTCAAGGGGTTGTCAAGAATCTTGGCAATACGATCGTGCGTTATCCTTCCCCTGCATCAACCTATGCGGATGATTACCCGATTGCCGATCGTAGCTTTTGGATTAAAACGGGATGGAAGTTTTGATACGTCTGCTCCTATTTTTTCTAATAGTGCTCTCGAGTGCCAAAGCGGAAGATCCGCTATTGCTCAATGCCCATATCCGGATGATCCCTAAAATCATGTTCCTCGACACACAAGTCTCATCCCACAACGCCGGGGATAAAGCGATATTAGGGGTCATTTATGCGGGGAACCGTAAGAACAGTGCTAAAAAAATTGCGGAAGAGTTCAACAGTTATCATAATGGGAAAGTTGGATCTTTTCCTTTTATCGCAATTGCCATCTCTGTGGAGGAGCTTTTAGTACGACATGATATTGCCTGTGCCTATCTTATAGAGATGGATGACTTTTCTATAAAGCGTGTGGCTTCATGGGGAGTTTCACAGAGTATCCCGACCTTTGCATATGATCTAAATGCGCTAGATCTAGGGATATTGGGTTCTATTTCCATCGAACGCACTACGGTGATCTATCTCAATAAACATGTTTTAAAATCAGCAAAATTTCGTTTTCACAGTTCCTTATTTCAAATTGCAAAGCTGGTAGAATGAACCGTTTTAAAAATGCAAGGCTTTCAACTAAAATTTTTATGACACTAACTACAGCTGCGGTCATTGTTTTTGCAACGATCGCTTTTGTCACCTTTACCATCATTCGTGATCTGACCATGAGCTCAGAGAAAGAGAAAGCGGCTTTATTGATTGATACGGTAGCCCCATCGGTAGCCCTGTCATTGTTTTTGGATCTCGAAGATATAAGGGATAAACTCTCTTCTGTCATAGGGCAAGATCAGGTTGTTGCACTAAAAGTTGCTGATGTAGAGGGAAAGACGCTCCTGAATTATCGTCAGAATAAATCTCTATCAGTGTATGATCCGATCCAAATCACAAAACCTCTGATGGAGCCCACGTCTCAAAAACCCATCGGTTCTATCACCATTACCTATTCAGGTGAGGAGTTTATCAAAACCATGCACCGTTTTTATATCTTGTACGGATGGCTGTTATTTGGGGTGTTTGGGATATTGTGGCTGATCCTGATCTGGATCAATCGTCTTTTATTGCCCATTAAGCTCATCGCAAAAACGGTAAGCGATTTCAAACCTGGGCAATTGGTACTCTTTGATATTCCCTATGCTCAGAAGGAATTTACCCAAATTATTCATGCGTTTGAAACTATGCAAAAGAGTGTTTCAGAGTATTCCCAGAAGCTTCAATCCATCAACAGTGATTTAGAGATCCAAGTTGCAGAGAAAACACGTGAAGTGACGCGCCACCTTTATTATGACAACCTTACCGGTCTTCCAAACCGTTTCAAGCTCCAAGAAGAGCTCTCTCAGATAGATCGCAGCAGCGTGGCCATTCTTAATATTGACGATTTCAAAGAGATCAATGATTTTTTTGGAATTGATACGGGAGATTCGCTTCTGGGGCAAATCGGACGATGGCTTCAGGATATGAAGCTTCACCCCTATCGTATTGGCGGGGATGAATTTGCTTTTTGTCTCAAAGAGGGGACATCACCGGAACAATTTCGCCACGATATCGAGAACCTGCTCTCTTTGCTGAGCGAAAAATTTTTTATGATCAAAGACGAAACGGTTCATGTCCGCGCGACGGTCGGTATTGCGATCGATAGCGAAAAACCGCTCATCCATGCGGATGTCGCTCTCAACCAAGCCCGAGGATTAAAGCATGCTATTTCGGTATACGATCATTCAGAAGGAGTCGAAGCCCAATATCAAGCCAACATGGCCATGTCCGCCCAGATCCGCCAAGCATTGGTAGAGCATCGTATCGTCTGCCAGTATCAGCCTATTGTCTCTTGCCTGAGCGGTAAAATTGAGAAATATGAAACTCTGGTTCGTATACGCAACGAAAACGGTACGCTCATCGCACCCAATGATTTTTTACCCATTGCCCAAAAAACAAAATTGTATCATCATATTACGCAAGAGGTCGTTTATCAAGCGTGTACTCTTTTTGCCACCCGAGATGAACAATTTTCGATCAATCTTTCCAGCAGTGACATCCTGGATCAGCACACGGTCACGGTGATTGAAAATATTCTTGCTCAAACCAAAACTGCAAATCGGGTGATTTTTGAGATACTCGAATCGGAGGGGATCGAAAACTTTGATGAGGTCGAATCCTTTATTGCACGAATGAAAGCACTGGGAGCTAAAATTGCTATTGATGATTTTGGTACAGGGTATTCCAACTATGAAAATATTCTCAGACTTAACGTCGATATTCTTAAAATCGATGGATCACTGATAAAATCGATCAATGAAAATGCACGGCATAAAATCGTTGTTGAAGCGATTGTTGATTTTGCTCACCGTATCGGCATTGATACCGTTGCGGAGTTCGTTGCGTCTGAAGAGATATTGCGCAGTGTGACGGAGTTGGGAATTACCTATGTGCAAGGATTTCACACCGGAAAGCCGCAATTTTTAAATGATAGCGGTAACTGAGATTTTGAGGCTAATTACTACTTTAACAATTTTTTCGGCATAATTATTTACTTTAACGTTTGGAGCTGACTTTTATGTACATTCCTACTTCTCGTTTTTCATTATGGGCTGATTTTATAGAGAGGACTTTTTTGGATGAAGGCTTCAAAGATCTGATTTCAAAGGGGATTATTAACGGCGCGACATCCAATCCTGCTATTTTTAAAAATGCCATCTTGACATCCGATGCTTACAAAGAGCAGCTTTCAACACTTTCTCATCTCTCACCCAAAGAAAAATACGAAGCCGTTGCCATTTTTGACATACAAAAAGCAGCGGATATTTTGCGTCCGTTATACGATGCAGGCGATGATGGCTATGTAAGCATCGAAGTGGATCCTTTTTTATGTGATGATACGCAAGGGACCATTGCAGAGGGGATACGATTGTATGAGAGCATCGGACGCCCCAATGTGATGATAAAAGTCCCTGCAACGCAGGCAGGTTACGAAGCAATGAGAACATTGGCCTCTCGCAGTATTCCGGTGAATGCAACATTGATTTTTTCCCAAGACCAAGCGATTCAATGCGCCGAAGCTTTTGCGGAGGCCGCCGGGAAGGCTGAATCGGTGGCAAGCACCGTCATCAGTGTCTTTGTGAGCCGGATTGACCGTGCTATTGATGAAAAATTGGTTTCTTCCGGAATCGAACCCGGATTGATGGGGATAATGAATGCGGCTGAGATCTACAATAAAGTGGAAGCTTTGAATGTACCCAAATGCCGCATTTTATTTGCAAGTACCGGAGTAAAAGGGGATGATTTACGGGCATCATACTATATTGACGAGCTCCTCGCAAGCAACACGGTCAATACAGCGCCCATTGCTACCATTGAAGCCTATGTGGCACGTGGTGATAAAATGATTAAGCTTCCTCTTTCGAATGAAAAAATAGAGAGACATAAACAAAACGTTCATGAAGCGGGTGTGGATATGAACGCCGTGATTGAAGCGCAAATTCAAGAGGGCCTTGATTCATTCAAGGCGGCTTTTGACGAAATTTTGAGTGCATTGGAGTAGATTATGGCAACGGAAGAAAAGTATCAAGTGAATGTGGATGAATTGAACTACGATGTTTTGAAAAAAATACGGGGTTATTTGAGACGCATGGTAGATGCCGGCGGGAGTGATTTGCACATTAAAGCCAATGGTGTGGTTCGTGCTCGAGTGAACGGGGAGGTGATCCCTTTGTCGGGCGAGATTTTTTCCAAAGAGGATGCGTTAACCTTTGCCAAAGAGCTGTTACGTACGCGATTTTCTGAATTGGTTGAGAAAAAAGAGTTGGACCTTGTCTATCCGTTTGACGAAAACACCCGGTTTCGTATTAATATTTTCTTTCAAATGGAAGGGATCTCAGCCGTATTTCGTCTCATCCCTGTCAAAATATTAACGATCGATGAACTCAGCCTTCCGGGGATTGTCCACAGTTTTTCCCAAATGGAGCGAGGACTTGTGTTGGTGACAGGGGTAACGGGAAGTGGTAAATCCACAACCCTTGCAGCGCTGATTAATGAGATAAACTGGACGAAGCGTAAGCACATCATTACGATTGAAGATCCGATCGAGTTTGTCCATAAAGACCGTAAGTGTATCGTCAATCAGCGCAGTGTTGGGCAGGACACTATCAGTTTTGGTTCAGCATTGCGTGCTGCATTGCGGGAAGATCCGGATATTATTCTCGTAGGGGAGATGCGGGATATGGAGACGATTGAGATTGCTTTGCATGCTGCGGATACGGGCCATTTGGTCTTTTCCACGTTGCATACGTTGGATGCGAAGGAAACGGTGAACCGTATTGTTTCGGTATTTCCCTCCGTGGAGCAAAATCGTGTTCGAATGACACTCGCCTCCGTGTTAAAGGGAGTTATTTCTCAACGTCTCATCCCTACTGTGGATGGTAAACGGGCTGCGGCATTGGAGATATTGGTCCGAACCTCCCGTATTGAGCAGCTTATCGCAGAGAATCGAGATATTGAAATTCCCGATACCATTGCCGAAGGTAAAGAGTTGTACGGTTCGCAGACCTTTGATCAGGGGATTTTAGATTTATACCTGGCGGGAAGAATTACCCGTGAAGATGCATTTTCGTACGCAACATCGCCATCGGATTTGAAACTCAAAATGGAAGGGCTTGGCGGGACACTGGATAGAAATCACACGGGTCACGACAATGAACCACACGAGTTTACAGAGAACGAGGTTTTTGGCCTAAAAACGTAAAGAGTGAACAGTGCCCTTATAATACTTTAAACAATTTTTAAGTATAATTCGCCTTATTTTATTTCCAAAGGACACATTATGCTAGAAGGCATTCTTAGAGAGAGTATTGGCAAACCCGCAACAAAAGCGCTACGCCGTGATGGTTATCTTATTGCAAA
>DASUNE010000054.1:0-7431 GCA_036277315.1 Sulfuricurvum sp. | reverse complement strand
ATGTCGATGGCTAAAACCGTTCGTTTCAAAATCAAATCCCCTCTACATAGATTTTAACTGGATATTTACTTTCAAGTGCTTTGAGCAGCTTTTGCGTGAGTAAATTTCCTTTTAGCTTTATAACGGTGTTATCATCAGCTATTGTGCTATCTTGTAGCAACTTTTGTTCCAAAACGTTATAAAGTATAACATTTCCGCTTTCCAAAGTTAAAAACCCTTGTTTTTGTTTGGAAGTAAAGAGTTTCGTTATAAATTCGGATGATTCCTGCGCTGTTAAACCAGCAAGGACAGCCTCTTTGCTTGGTGTAAGGCTATCACTAACACTACCTGAAAATATTTTATAATTTTTTTGCGCAAACTCTTGTAGTTTGATCTTTTTCATTTCCTGGGTGTACGCGATGTTTGCTTCTGCGGAAGCTTCTTCAAAAGTCTTTGTCGTGGCAGGATTTATTTTTTCGAGTTTAATGATGATATAGTCGTTTCCTACTTTTCGTGGTTTCAAGAACGGTTTTGTCTCATTTAATCCTGCGATCTCTTTTAGAAGTTCATTTGAGAAAACGGTAGAATCAGCGGCCAATGTCATTTTTTCAATTTTTGTGGATGCCGGAAGTGTCCCTTTTTTGAAATCTATGTAACGTCGAAGGGCTTCTTTTTCGGAGGCATTTTCATCCAATAAAGTATCAATTTGAGGGTGTGCTATTGAGAGCTCATAGCTTGCCGGTTTTTTATAGTTTGTTTTGTTTTTTGCCCAGTAGTTTTTTAAGCCAGCGGTATCGGGAGTTACAGCGATGGAATCAGGCGTTAAAAGCTTATATTCAACTTTATCAGAAATACCCATAGCGTAAGCCATTGAGTTTTTTTCTAACGAGTTGACGGATGGGGCAAAAAGGAAAAGAGTTTTTTGTATGAGCAATTCACGGCGCATTGATTTTTCATATTCTTGGATCGTTAGATGATTTTGTTTTAAGACTTCGGTATAAGCCTCTTTGCTGAAAACACCATTTTTACTAAATGCATTTTGAGATTTGATAAGACCCAGAAGTTCATCATCGCTTATTTGGATGTGATAGCTATCGGCCAGGTTTAAGACAAGGGCTTGATCGACCAAGTTTTTGAGGGCTTGACGTTGAAGACCAAATTGTTTGGCTTGTTTTTCATCCAGCTTTCCTTGGAAAAGTTGGTTGTATTGATTGAAAAGATTGCCATAGCTTTTTTGAAGCTCTTCTTGTGTTATGGTTATTTTTCCGACTTTGGCAACGGCTCCGGCTTTGTCGCCGTAATCGTATTGACCCCATCCGACAAATCCTGCTCCGATAAAAGCGATGGTTGAGATCCAAATCGTGATGACGAGGTATTTTCTGTGGCGTTGCATCCAAGTAATCATGGTGTGATGAACCTTTAATATGGTTTTATGGTGTAAAATTAGGATATTTTAGTGCGTTTAGCATTAAACTTCTATGAATATAAAGCTGGAATAACAGATGTTAGTCCTTTTATGGATATAAATTGATAAATATAGGGTGTAAAATGAATAATAAAAACATTTCGCAGCGAGACATGAGTGTTTTATGGCATCCGTGTACGCAGATGAAAGACCATGAAAGCTTTCCGATTATTCCGATTGCGCGCGGATATGGAGTCACTCTTGAAGATTTCGACGGCAACACGTATATTGATGCGATCAGCAGCTGGTGGGTCAATTTGTTTGGTCACACCAACGAACGGATCAATACAAAGATTAAAGAACAGCTCGATACGTTAGAACATGTGATATTGGCAGGATTTACTCATGAGGGGATCGTCCGTCTCTCTGAGCGTTTGATCCAGCTTGCTCCAAAGGGGTTGACTCACTGTTTTTATGCCGATAACGGTTCCAGTGCGATTGAAGTCGCCTTAAAAATGTCGTATCATGCTCATAAAAATAATGGGGCTAACAAAGCGTTATTTGTTTCGTTGTCCAACAGTTATCATGGCGAAACATTGGGGGCTTTGTCCGTCGGTGATGTCTCCCTCTACAAAGAGACGTATGCTCCCTTGCTCATCCGTTCGATTCAAACACCGGTTCCTTCTGATCAATCCATTGAAGAGGCCAAAGAAGCATTAATCGTATTTGAACAGCTTTTAAAAGAGAAGAGCCCTGAGATTGCCGCTTTAATCGTTGAACCGCTGATCCAAGGAGCAGGGGGGATGGGCATGTATCATCCTTGTTTTTTGACACAGGCCAAAGCATTATGCGAACAGTACGGTGTCCATTTTATTGCGGATGAGATTATGGTCGGATTTGGACGAACCGGGACGATGTTTGCGTGTGAACAAGCCAATATCACCCCTGATTTTTTAATCCTTTCCAAAGGACTGACCGGAGGTTATCTTCCTTTGTCCGTTGTTATGACAACAGAGACTATTTATCAATCTTTTTACTGTGATTACAATCCTAACCGCTCGTTTTTACACTCACACAGTTATACGGGCAATGCCCTTGCATGTGCCGCTGCTAATGCGACTTTGGATATTTTTGAAAACGAGAATGTTATTGAATCGAATAAAGTCTTATCGGCCATCATTGCGAAAGAACTGTTACGCTTTAACGGACGTAAAGAAGTGAAAGAGACACGTCAATGCGGGATGATTGGGGTCATTGAACTTGAAGGGTATAATCCCGATGAGCGCATTGGTCTCAAACTCCATCGCCATTGTCTTGGGCTTGGAGTATTGATACGTCCTTTGGGAAGTGTTATTTATGTCATGCCTCCTTATGTGATAACAAAGGAGGAACTTGTGAGAGTTTTTGATGCGATTGAGTCGGCTTTAAACGCGCACAGTGTATAATTTGTGATGATAGAAGAAAAGGCGTTTATGTTGAAAGAAATACCGCATATCCCAGTATTGTACCGTGAAGTCGTGCAGGCGTATGAGCCGTGTGATGAGGGGATTATTATTGACTGTACTCTTGGGTATGGCGGGCATACGTCATTATTGCTGGATGCACAGCCAAAACGCCGCGTCATCGGAATCGATCAAGACCCGACAGCCATCGAGTTTTCAACAAAACGTTTGTTGCCGTATGGCGATCGTGCTCAGATACGTCAAGGACGTTTTTCAGAGGTTGCAGAAGCTGTTTTGAGGGAAAAAACCGATCAAGTGTGTGGTATTTTGGCCGATATAGGGGTATCGTCATTGCAGTTGGATGTACGAGAGCGCGGCTTTTCGTATGAGAGCGATTGTTTGGATATGCGGATGAATCCGGATGCACAATTAGACGCATATCATGTGGTCAACGAGTATTCCCAAAGCGATTTAGAGAAAATTTTACGCGAATACGGTGAAGTGACAAATGCTCGTATTGTCGCTGAAACCATTGTCAAAAAACGTCCTTTTGCATCGGCAAAAGAGCTCTCAAACGCGATTTTTCATCTGATGCCCAAGGGTAAGAAAATACACCCAAGCACGCTGGTCATGCAAGCCATTCGTATTGAAGTCAACGATGAACTGGGCGAATTGGTCAGACTGTTGGATGCGATAGAAAAAAGTCCATTGCAGCGGCTTCGTGTGGGGATCATCACCTTTCATTCACTCGAGGATCGGATCGTCAAACAACGCTTTACTCTTTGGGCCAAGGATTGTATCTGTCCGGATGATGCCATGCGTTGTACCTGCGGAAAAAACCATTCTATCGGTAAAGTGATCACCAAAAAGCCGCTTTGTGCCCAAGACGATGAGCTTCGCGCCAATTCACGGAGTCGAAGTGCAAAGTTACGAATTTTTGAGATAAATCGATGATAGATTTGTCTGCCTCAAGAGAGGCAAGCTTTAGTACCATAGCGGCTAGCGTAGCGAAAGGGATTTTATTCCTTTCGTGTCCGAATTTAGATAGATAGGTTAGCATGAACGAAAAACATGATATTTTAGATGAAACACAGTCGATTATTACCCCCGATGAATCGATGGGACCGAAATTTTTGCGAAATGTTTTTGTTGGAATGTTTTTGGTATTGATGGTCCTTTTTCCAAAGATTTTTATCCAAACGCAGATCTATTTTAAAAGTCGGGAAATATCAACACTCAACCGTGAACACGCAGCCCTTAAAGAAGAGAATCGTATCATACGTGCCAAAGTCGAGAAAATGATCTATAAAAATAAAATTCTGGATACGCTGTTTTAGGGTGAGGGGGTAAAGAAGCCTTTCTTTTCTCTACTACAAAACCCCCTTTATTTTCATTATGCTATAATCGCCTTTTTTAATCTTGGAGTCCAATGATAAGAGCTCTTTTTCTCTCTTTTTTGCTTCTTTTTTCATTAAATGCAGCTCCTTGGAGAGAGATGAAAACGTTTACTCTCAAGAAAGATGAAGTGGCTCGTGTCCTTATCAAAACATCAGCCTCTCCGAAGTTGGAACGGCTTTTGACCTGGCGATGGACGCTTTATACGGATAAGGCGCTGGTGGTTCATGAAAAATTTGATCGGATTGTAGGTCAGCACATCCTTTTTATCGGGCATAATGACGGATTCCGAAAACCTCTTTTGAATGCGCTAAAGAGTGAACGGGATGTTCCATACGCCTTAGTAATATTTAAAAAATTTGACGATCAAAACAAAACAGCTCAGTTTGATTTATTGATTTTTGATAAAGAAAAAAGAGTTCTCGTAGACTATTTTGACAAGGAAGAGAAGAAGTGATGCTAGAGCAGGTTGAAGTACTACTCAAACAATTGGTTTCGGATATCGGTTTTCCTCAAGCTACGGAACTTTTTTCCAAGCTTTCAGGGGGCAAACGACTGCGCGCACGATTGATTTTGACCATTGCTCCTACCCATGCGGATGCTCCGTTGTTGGGCGCTATCGTAGAGTTGATTCATGCAGCCAGTTTACTTCATGATGATGTGATCGATGAAGCGATGCTGCGTCGCGGGGTAGAGTCCGTCAATGCAACGCATGGCTCTAAGATCGCCATTATGCTGGGAGATATTTTGTATTCAAAAGCATTTAGCGAGTTGACGCAGTTTGATCCACGCATTGCGTATTCCATTGCCCAGTCGGTCACAAAGCTTTCTGTGGGAGAGATGCTGGATGTGGAAATGGCGAAAAACTTCAACATCGATCGGGAAAAATATCTCGATATGCTGTATCTCAAAACGGCAACTTTGATCGAATCTTGTGCCTATTGCGCCGCTTTGCTGGAAAACAAAAAATCGGATGGCTACGCAGTTTATGGAAAAAACTTGGGACTTGCCTTTCAGATCGTTGACGATATTTTAGACATTGTCAGCGATGAAGAAACTCTGGGCAAGCCTGCTTTGAATGATTTTGTTGAAGGAAAAACGACATTGCCTTATATTGATTTGTACAATGCTCTCAGTGGTGATGAAAAAGAAAAGCTGTTAGGATGTCATGGACGTATGTTGGAGAGTGATGAAAAAAAGTGGCTTTTTGAGTCTATGAAAAAATACGATGTGATTGAGCAATCGTACGCCTATGCCCGGGAGTTGTGTGATGAGGCCATTGCTCACGTTCCCAATGAAGACGCATTGCGTGCTATTATCACCAGCGTCATCCAAAGAAATCATTGATGCATTATCTGACCATTAGTTTTTCACACAAAAATTCCACACTGGCACAGCGTGAAAAACTCGCTTTCGTCGATGATGCGTCAAAAATAAAGATGCTTTCCAAGATTAATGAGCACCCGTGTATTAGCGAATCGCTCATCCTTTCCACCTGTAATCGGATGGAGATTCTATGCAGCTGCTCGGGTGTTGAAGAAGCAGAAGAGCATGTCATGGCCCTCTTGTCTGATCATTCAGGAAACGGGTTGGATGAGCTTAAATCAAGAGCTGACATTCTTAATAATTATGGGGCAATTCATCACTTTTTTAGTGTGGCGAGTTCATTGGACTCCATGGTAGTCGGAGAGACGCAAATCGCAGGGCAGCTCAAAGATGCCTTTAAACTCTCGAATGAAAATGGATATTGCGGTGTGAAGCTTGGACGGGCACTGCAAGCAGCTCAAAGATGTGCGGCTGAGATTCGCAATGTGACCGATATCTCTTCGCGTCCTGTCTCTATCGCGAGTGTCGCCGTATCTAAGGCGCGTGAGTGTGTCGGAACGTTTCAGGATAAAAAGGTTTTAGTGATAGGCTCAGGAGAGATGTCGGTGATTACGTGCAAGCACTTAAGTTCTCAAGGGGCAGATGTTACGATCATGAACCGGACATTTAGCAAAGCCGAAGAGATTGCGAAAGAGTGCAATATTACACCAAGATCGTACGAAGAGCTTGGATACGCTATCAATGAATACCCTGTTTTATTTACATCGACGGGGTCGCTCTTGCCGATTATTACGGATGATCTCATCGAAACCTGTTCATTTGACCGCTACTGGTTCGATATGGCTGTCCCTCGAGATATTGATTGTGAAACGAAGACCTGGGGAATCCATCTGTTTCAAATCGATGACCTTAAAGACATCGTAAGTGCCAATATCGCGATGCGTGAAGACGAAGCGCGTACCTCTTTTGTGTTGGTGAGCCGTCACAGCACGACTTTTTTTGAAACCCTTAAGACCCTCTCGATTGAACCGCTGATTAAAAATTTGTACGCCCTTGCGTATAATTCCGCGAAAGAAGAATCCACACGAGTCATCGAGAATGGATTTATCCCAAAAGAATATGAGTATGCCCTCCAAAAAGCGACACAGCAGGCACTAAAACGTTTTTTGCATCCCTTTTCAAGCCGTATGCGCGACGGTTCGGATGCCATGCGTATTGATGTTCTTATACAAGCTATGAGTTTTTTGATGGATCAAGAAGAGGGCGAAGAGATGAGTCAATCCAGTTGTAAATATTACCCAAAAGGACAATAATGCGTTTTACCAAAGCCTATATCCCGACAACCAAAGAGTCTCCAAAAGACGCACAGCTTCCCAGCCATATTTATCTTTCACGGGCGGGGTTTGTAACTCAAGTCGCCAGCGGTCTTTATAACTTTTTGCCTCTTGGCAAGCGTGTCTTGCGTAAAATAGAAACCATTATTCATGAAGAGATGAGTTTATGCGGGGCTTTGGAAGTTGATTTGAGTTTTGTAACACCGGCTGAATTGTGGCAGGAGAGCGGACGTATCGAAAAATTTGGAAAAGAGCTGCTTCGCTTCCGTGACCGTAAAGACAATCTTTTTGTCCTAGGACCTACTCATGAAGAGATGATGGTCAGCATCGTCCGCAATCGTGTGACGAGTTACAAGCAGCTTCCTCTCAATGTCTATCAGGTAAAAACCAAGTTTCGTGATGAAGCACGTCCCCGTTTTGGACTGATGCGTGCACGCGAATTTGTGATGAAAGACGGCTATAGCTTTCACTCCACCACAGAGGATTTGGACCGTGAATTTGATGCAATGGAAGCGGCGTACAAACGTATTTTAGAGCGTCTTGGATTGAC
>DASUNE010000053.1:0-3866 GCA_036277315.1 Sulfuricurvum sp. | reverse complement strand
GGTTTTTGGGAGAGAGTGAAGCCACCTTTCGTACCGTTTTTGCCCTCAGTCTCATCCCCGGACTTATTTCCATGGCGATTCTCATCTTTTTAGTGACCGACACCCCTTTTACCCCCTCCAAAGAACGCCGTTTTCGCCCCGGTGCCTTAAATGCACCCTTCTACTGGCTCGTAGGATTTCAGACCCTTTTCAGTCTAGTCGCGATGAATTATTCGTTTATGCTCCTCAAAGCGGGGACGAACGGTTTCGCCCTTGCTATGATCCCTCTTGCCTATGCTCTGTACAACCTAACACAATCATTTTTCGCCATCCCCATTGGAAAAATGGCCGATCGTTTTGGCAAAGGGACGCTTTTATCGATGATCTATATGGCATTTGGTTTAGGAGCGCTTGCAATGGCTAGCGGAAGTATCTTGGGGACATGGATCGGTTTTGGGATCTACGGCTTTTTTGCAGGTGGGTTCAACGCGCTAGCCAAAGCGATCATCTCCGATACGGCTCCGCTGGAACTCAAAGCAACGGCTTATGGTATCTATTATACTTGTGTAGGGGTGGCAACCCTCATCTCACTGGCACTGGGCGGTGTGGTATGGGATACCTTCGGAAGTACCCCGCTGTTTCTTTTCTCATCAGCATGTGCACTGGGGCTGGGAGCACTTCTCTATCTCAAAAGAGAATTGCTCCTATCGGCGTAAGGACAAAAGATATGTTACAATTGCATTTAATGAGCAAATTTATTTTTATTATCATTTTTTTTCTCTCAAATCTCTATGCTAATACATTGCAGCAGAGCTATTTTTTCACCTCTGCAACCATAAAATCAGCCGATTTAAATGCAAACTGTTCAAAAGATTTTGAGATTTTACGCATCCCAGATGGAAAAACTTCCTATCGTGTAAACGCGCAAATCATTCTCAAAACATTTGAGCTCAACGGATGTCCACTCGATAGCGGAAAAACGAAGTATGTCAATTTTACCAAACGAAGTAATACCGACTACACTCAGCTGGAAGAGCAAATAACGACCTATTTTTTAGCCAACTACCCCAGCATGACGATTCAATCGATCCAAATCATTCCTCATGGATACATAGAATCATTGCCAAAAAGTGCTCGTGCCGTGTTTGATAAAGATGGATATACGAAAAATAAAGGGGTGTTTTACGTCCCGGATGCCAACGGTGTACGCCACTATTTCGAATATTCGGTTGATGCATCGCTCCAAGTTCTTCACACCATGCAAAAAACCTCTCGGAAAGAGCCCTTAACCTCTAATAACACCACCTTAAAAAATGTTCCGTTTACTTCATTTCGAGGCACTCCTCTCATCACACTTCCTGAAAAATCGTATCGATTTCGCTCTTCTCTTAAAGCAGATACCATCATTACGGATCGTCACATTGAACCCAGACCCATTGTCTTGCGCGATGCCAAAGTCAGTGTTCAAGTACGCAGTGATTCGGTGATTGTTGAATTTATCGCGACCGCCATGCAAGAGGGGGCACTGTATGATATTATTACGATTGAAAAAGCCGATAAAAAGCGAATACGGGCAAAAATAATCGGGGATAACACAGTGGAGCTTCAATGAAAATCGTCGTAGGAATCAGCGGAGCCAGCGGTGCCTCTTTGGGGCTTAAGTTTTTGCATGCGCTACCATCAGACGTGACGAAACATTTGATTGTCTCTGAACATGCGCAGATCGTTTTGGAAAAAGAAGAAAATACCCATCTTCACCAAAACAACGAAATATGGGCTTCGATTGCATCAGGGTCGTACGGAGCGGATGCGATGATTATCACCCCGTGCAGCATGAATACACTGGCAAAGATTTCATGCGGTATTGCAGACAATCTGATCACCCGCGCCGCAAGCGTTATGATCAAAGAGCGTAAAATATTGATCTTAGCTCCCAGGGAGATCCCCTTTTCACCGATCGCTTTAGAAAATATGCACAAGCTCTCCATGATGGGCGTTATCATTGCACCCCCTGCCCTTGCCTATTACGGCGAGCAGACAACACTCGAAGATATGGAAAATTTTATGATAGGCAAATGGATGGATCTAATGAAAATCGACAATACTCTTTACAAACGATGGAGCGGCGAATGAGCGGCAAAACCATCGCCCTTTATCCGGGAACCTTTGACCCTATTACCAACGGCCATTTCGATATCATCGAGCGGGGGTTGCGACTCTTTGATGAAGTGATTGTCGCCGTTGCCGATTCCAGAGACAAACGCCCCATGTTTACCCTCGAAGAGCGCGTAGAGATGGCAAAGCTCACGACAAAAGATCTAGAGCGTGTACGGGTCATAGGGTTTGACAATTTGACCGTCGAGCTCGCCAACTCACTCGAAGCCGGTTTTCTCATACGGGGACTTCGTGCCGTAAGCGATTTCGAGTTTGAACTTCAGCTGGGATACCTCAATCATTCACTGGATCCCAACATTGAAACGGTTTACTTGATGCCACGGCTCAAGCACGCGTTTATCAGCTCATCCATAGTACGAAATCTGTTAAAGTTCAACGGAAAAACCGACCATCTCCTCCCCGCTGCGGTTCAAAATGTCATCGGGAGTATGAAATCATGTACATTGCAATAGAAGGGATAGACACGGCAGGGAAAAGCACCCAGATCGAGTGTTTAAAATCAATATTTGACGCAGCCCTCTACACGAAAGAACCGGGGGGGACACCCGTTGGAATCGAGATACGCTCGATGGTGCTCCACGGGGAACTCAAAAGCAAAATGGCAGAACTTCTCCTCTTTTTAGCCGATCGCGCCGAGCATACCGAGAGTATCATATTGCCTAATATTAACAATCTCATCATCAGCGACCGCTCGGCTGTATCGGGTGTTGCCTACGCTTTGGTCCAAAATATTTGTGACATTGATACCCTCGTATCTCTAAACACTTTGGCAACCGGCGGGCACTTGCCGGAGATGGTTTTTATTTTAAAACTCACTCCCGAAGAGCTTTCCCATCGTCTGTCTCAAAAAGAGCACGACGTTATCGAATCTCGCGGGATCAACTACCTTCTTGAGATTCAAAATGCCCTCATAAAAGCATCAGCAGCACTGGGGATACAAACCCATATCATCGATGCATCACAATCCATTGATACCATTACAGCCGAGATCGCAGGTCTCATAAAAGGAAATGTATGATCCAATCATTACGCGGAATGAACGACATCCTAAGCGAAAACTATGAACGCTATGAATATTTTTTAGCTACGGCATCCACTATTGCCAAAAAATACGGTTTTCACTACATTGAAACCCCCTTGCTGGAAGAGACAGCCCTTTTTAAACGTTCCGTCGGTGAAAGCAGTGACATCGTCGGCAAAGAGATGTATCAGTTTATCGACAAAGGGCAAAACGACGTATGTCTTCGCCCTGAGGGGACAGCGGGAGTGGTTCGTGCCTTTATCCAAAACAAACTGGATAAAAAAGGGGGAATCCACCGCTTTTACTATCACGGTTCGATGTTTCGATACGAACGCCCTCAAAAAGGACGCTTGCGTCAGTTTCATCAGTTTGGGGTAGAGAGTTTTGGAGTAGCTTCGGTGTACGAAGACGCCTTGATGATAATGATGGTAGCAGACATCCTTAAAGAGCTTGGAATCGGTTATGGGCTCAAGCTTAACTCTCTGGGCGATCAGCACTGTATGCCTCAATATCGTGAAAAACTGGTCTCTTTTATCGATTCATGCGGCGATGCACTCTGTGAAGACTGTATCCGACGTAAATCAACCAATCCCATCCGCGTCCTTGATTGTAAAAATGAACACTGTCAAAGCCTCTATGTCAATGCACCCAAACTCATCCATAACCTTTGCGGTGAATGCCAAAGCGATTT
>DASUNE010000052.1:0-6516 GCA_036277315.1 Sulfuricurvum sp. | reverse complement strand
CGTTACAGCACCTTGACCGGCGCGACTATGCCATCGAATTTCGAGCATGGCTTCTCCCTATGACTTAAGTTTATCAATTGCTGTATTTTAGGTAACTTGCTCTTAAATGTAGCTTTTCACTTTAAACAGATTGAAAAGCATTGACTTCATGTTACTTTAGCGCTCTTTTTCGATCATTCGTACTGCTTCAAGAGCATCATTTTGTATAACGAAATCAAATGTTGACAATTGTTTATAATTATCATACCCGCTTAGCACACCAATTGCACTGACACCAGCCCGTTTCGATGCTTCCAAATCAAGGCGTGTATCCCCAATCATCCACACATTATTGATACCTGACCCCATCTGTTCCAATGCTGTCAAGATAGGCTCCGGATGGGGTTTTGGATGCGTAACGTTCTCAAAGCCTATCAAAACCTCAAAATAGCTCATCACTCCAAAATGCTCCATAAGCTCTCTTGAATAATGGCCCGTTTTGGTCGTAACAATACCAAGTCGTGCAAATTTGGAAGCTTCTTGTATCGCTTCAATCGCATTGGGGAGCATAAATGTCTTAGCCCGCGAAATCTCTCGATAACGGAGTTTATAGGTGGCAACATGCGCATCAATATTTTCATTCACCACTCCCACTCCTGCAAACATAGTCTGCAAAGGGTGACCGATTTGTGACGTTACCATCTCATCGGTTACATTATCAATCTCTCCGTGAGTCCTTAAAGAATGGTAAAAACTCTCCAAAATGGCTTCCGTAGAATCAATCAATGTCCCGTCTAAATCAAATAATATTATCTTTTTCACTTTTTCTCCCAGTTTATATAATCTTCCCAAATCCCGTTGATACTTGGTTTTATCCCTGTAATGTTGCGGTTGTACACATTGATCGAGTTGGGAATCACTAAAAAGAGGTAGGGATTGTCTTGTACAATGGAAGCGAAAATATCCCGCTGAAGGGCTGCCGTTTTTTCAGGCTCGGTCGAATTTTCCATCTTTTCGATTAATCCGTCGGTACGCTTGGAGTGGTATCCAATCATATTAAAGCCCCCCGGAACATCCCCGTCGCTGTGCCAAATCATATAAGGGTCCGGAGTCAGAGACAATCCCCAACCCAGCAATACGGCGTCAAATTTTTTGGGCATCACCACGGTATTCAAAAATGCTTGCCACTCCATCACTTTGAGCGATACCTTGACCCCTACTTGCAGTAATTGACGCTGAAGTATCTCTGCAGCATAGGGACGGATGGCGTTGGAATTGGACGTCGCAATCTCAAAACTCAAAGGATGAGCCGCATCGTACCCCGCCGATTTTAACAGCGCTCTGGCACGGATTTGATCTTGTTTGGGAACTTTTATCGCAGCGTTAAATCCTTTGCTCCCCGGTAAAAAAGGGCCGGTGCATACCCGTCCGTGATTAAGAAACAAGATATCGACCAGTTCCTGCCGATTAATGGCAAGGGACAGCGCTTCACGGACTCGTGGATCTTGAAACTTTTTAAGACGCAGATTGAATCCCAAATAAGTATAACTGTGCGAAGGCAGCTCCAGCTGTTTAAACTTTTTATGAAAATTTTTCTCCAACTGACGCTCAACTTGCATCGGTTCTAAATTTCCGACATCGATTTCACCCTTTTTCAGCATCAAGAATCGTGTCATAGAATCCGCAATAACATGAAACATAATCGTATCGATTTTAGGACGATGCTCGAAATAGTGAGGATTGGCTTCCAACTCTATTTGTTTGGAAAACTCAAGTTTTTTGAGGATATACGGACCCGTTCCGATGGGACGTGTGTTAAAAATGCTGCCCATAATGTCTTTTTCTTTTTCAAGGATATGGCGAGGGACAATCCCCATCATCCAAATTTCCAACGCTTTAAAATAAGGCTTTGTGTAGGTGACACGAACCGTATGTGCATCCAGTGCCCGAACCTCTTTGACCACACGAAAATCGGTTGCGTACGGACTCATGACTTTAGGGGAGGTAATAAGTTTATAGGTAAAAACAACATCCTGTGCACTAAACGGTTTTCCATCGTGCCATTTCACCCCATGACGAAGCTTGAACTCAATCTCTGTGGAGGAAATACGTTTATACGACTGGGCTAGATCCCCAATGACATTTTGACCCGTCTCATCGTATTTCACCAGGGCATTAAAGATAAAACCGGCAATCTCACCGCTCGCCGAATCGGTTGCAATAAGGGGATTGAGACGTGCGGGATTGGAAGAGGTGCTTAGATGAAGGGTAGATCCTATAGCCAAGAGGCTAAAGAGGTAAAAAAAGAATATTGTTTTCAATCTCACCCCACTTTTTGAGTGAGATTATAACATTTATTTTGCTTCCAACTTACGATCATAAATCGGCTGTACAGGGCGGAAGTTATGCTCATAATGGGCTCGCATTGTTTTAATCTGATCTTTTGATGCGGTGACCGGTTTTTTTAGAACATACCATTGTACCCCCTCGGTGCACGGAGGAGTCGTCAACGATCCAATATAGTGATAATAATGTTTTTTGTCATCCGGCAGCAGATCCTGTGGATCGATACGGATTGTTCTTCCGATTCCACCCAACACATTATCAAGAACCGGGCTATTATCCCCTTCATTAAACATAACCCCGACAACGGCCAGATGCCCATCGGCACTTTTGTGAACCAAATGTCCCTCAAGAGCATACTGTTTCCCGTCAATCGTATGTTCACTGTGCCCGTGAAAATGAAATTGGACTAAGGTATATTCACGTCCATCGATAATAAGTTTCCCACCATTGTTGACATTGACCTGAATCGCATGTCCGTTATCGACAACATCTGCCGTTGTGTGGACATCTTCATTCATTTTTAGGGTAAATGACCCTTTTAATGGCGCATGTTTTTTACTTTTAATATCAATCGGGGATTGCATATGCCCTTTTTGGCACTCCCCTGCAAAATCCCCCCAACATGCTGGACCATGGGTATCATAATCCCAATGGACATCATGAGGCGCTGCATGTGCTTGGGCATGGTTCTCTTCTGCGAATGACGCCGTAGTTATCAAAAGTGCTACTGCACCAAGGGCTAAGAGTGATTTTTTCATTATATTTTTCTCCTTATTTAAAAAACGGAGCTATTGTATTCTTTTTTAGTAAACATATCCGTTATTTTGTAGATTAACAAAATAATTAACCATGCCACAATCATCGTAATTACCGTATGGCTCAAAAAATGATCCCCGATAAGCATTTTATACGTTCCCATACTCCAGCCAATGACCATTGCGGTACTCCCGGCTATGATTTTATTTTGACGGCTGCGAAATAAAAAGATCAAGGACAACAGCGCAAATCCGCCGCTGGCATGACCTGCCGGCCAACATTTTTGCTTTTCCAGATAACAATCTTTTGTATTGTATGGTTCCCAAACGCACGTATGAGGGTAAGTTCCGTTAAAAATATCGAGACTTTTAGGACACGGCATATTACTCATACTTTTCAAACTGCCTACAATAAGCGGGACAAAAATAGAGGATAAAACAACAATGAGCAAGCCTTTTCGATACGACCTCATCCACTCTTTCTTCCACCCTATAATCAATCCCAACAAAAATAAAGCAGCGATTACAATCAACAGACGTTTAATACCGTCATAAAAAATAAACTTGAGAACTTCGTTATTCGTGTTGACGATCCATTGATGGGTCAGAGGATTATAAAAATGTCGTTGGACCCAAACGTCAACTCCGCTGAGTCCAAAAAAAAGAACAGTCACAACCAATATAACGGCTGTAATCCACAGCTGTTTAGCGAGCACCATGAAGAATATCCAGCTCTGAACGATAAACGGAACTGTTTACTTCGACAAACCCCAACAGCGTATGAAATAAAGCATCATGAGTATAAGGCTGTGCGGCACGCTGCTTTAACACTTTTTTATTGATTTCATACTGTTTTCCAAACCACATAACGGCAGGGACATGCTTTTGGGCATCGGGTGCAATCGCATACGGAAATCCATGCAGATACAACCCCTTTTCACCCAACGATTCTCCATGGTCACTCAGATAAAACATCGCTGTTTTAAAGCTCGTATCATTGCCTTTAAGCAATCCGATCACGTTGGAGAGAAAATGGTCCGTATACAAAATAGCATTGTCATAGGCATTCGTAATCTGGGCTTGACTGCACTCTTCGAGCTGATTCGTTTCGCATACCGGTGTGTATTTTTCGAACGCCTTAGGATAGCGTTTGTAATAAGCAGGTCCGTGATTTCCCATCTGATGCAAGACAATCACAATATCCCCTTTTGGATGTGCATTGATATACTCTTGCAAGCCCACCAGCATCCCCTCGTCTCGACATTCTCCGTCCTCACACATCGTATTTTTATCGGAAGTTTTATAATCTTCATACGTGAGACGAACCGCTACCCCTTTTGAATCGGAGTTGTTGTCCCGCCACAAAATATTAGCGCCTGCATGCCCTAAAACATCCAATACATTTTCCGTATGCTGGGCAACATCTTTGTCATACGCTTCGCGTCCGTAGCACGAAAACATACACGGGACCGAAACAGCGGTTTCCGTACCGCTGGAGGTAAAGTTCGGAAAGTTGATCACATCTTCTTTTTGAAGGAGTGGCGTTGTCTGGCGCGTATAGCCGTTGAGGCCAAAATGATCCGCCCTTACCGCCTCCCCGACAACGAGGATAATCAACTTACGATCTCCCCCATTATTGCTCACGCGCGCATCTTGTCCAATGCTCTTAACCCCTTTAAACTCATGAGAAAACGATTGATTGATGTATTGCCCAATCGAGTACAAATAAAACGTCGGATTCGTATACATACGCAGCGGCTTGTGTTCTCTGAAAAAAGAGGTGTAAAATTTACTAAAAGAAAAAATGATAACAAGACTAATCGCTAGAGCAACTCCGATGCTTTGTCCCCCTTCAATAATCGATCGCTTGATCGTTAACGGTTCGATTTTGATACGATAGACGACAATTGAGGGTAAAACACCCAAAATAAGGAAATAAAAAACCTGCTTAATACTGAACAAATCAACCGATTCATGGATATCGGTTTCCAAAATATTTTGAATCATATGGGTATCAACAATGATGTCATACGTACTCATAAAATAGGCACTCAACGACGAGAGCAATAAGACGAGTATTAAAAATGGCTTCAGAATATAGCGTGAACTAAAGAGGGTAAAAACGATCACCATTACCGACATCAATACCACCCCTAATGATGCAATCATCGGTGCAGACGCGAGCGTCAAGGGATAAACCTGCATCACATGTTTAAAAAATGCACCGTTACCAAAAAGAACTAAAAAGAGTGAAATCCATAAAATAAGGGTTCGAGGGTGTAACGTTTTGGAAAAGAATAAAGACACTGAGCGCTCCGGATCAAAAATAATGTGTGAATTATATCGATAATCGGATTAACTAAATAATAATCCTTTATTATCTCTACTTATGCCATAATCGTATACTGATTTTCAAGGAATTCCCGTATGAAACTTTTCAAAGAGCTCTTCAAAATATATCTTTTTTTTATTCTCCTCTTTTTCCTTGGGAGATTGGGGCTTTATATCCTCTACATTGACCGCTTGGCCGATATGACACTGGCTCAATCCTTGCTGTCGTTCATATATGGGCTCAAGCTTGATACCATGACGGCTTCCATGATCCTGATTATTCCTACGCTGATTCTCGCACTAACACCCCAATATTTTGCACGAATCGGAAGCCGGATTGCTAATGGCTATGTCTTAATTTTCCTTCTCATTGCCCTGTACATCGAAAATGCCACCTTTCCTTTTATCACCCAATACGATGTACGTCCCAACTATCTTTTTATCGAATATCTCAAATACCCCAAAGAGGTAACATCGATGCTCCTCAAAGAGTATCCTATTCAACTCTTGGTTGCCTTAGCAATGCTGATTGTTACAGCCTGGATATTCGTACGGTATTCACCCCTTAGATTGCAAGAGGCCTTGCGAACTCCGCTATGGAAGCGCATGCTTCTTTTGATACCCATAGCCGCATTGCTTTTTATCGGGATTCGCTCCTCGTTGGGTCACCGTCCCGCCAATATTTCCGATGCCCTTTACAGCTGCAACCGTATGGCCAATGAAATCGCCAAAAATTCCCTTTACAGTATCGGATACGCCTACTACAGCTACAACAAGGAATCCAATAAACTGACCCAAAGCTATGGGAAAATAAATTTAGCCCAAGCCTACGGACGTGTTTCCAAACGTCTTAATATACCGTTGGGAAGTGAGTTGCCGTTTAATCGCCCTGAACCCACCCATTTTCACTCGACTCAGCCAAAAAATTTGGTTATATTTATTCAAGAATCTTTGGGAAGTCAGTTCGTCGGATTCAGCGGCGGCGACGCAAACATCACCCCCAATCTTGAAAAACTCTCTCACGAAGGATTGGCATTTACCAATCTTTTTAGCAACGGGACCCGCTCTATCCGAGGTCTTGCTGCCATGACATCCGGATGGCTGC
>DASUNE010000051.1:0-9246 GCA_036277315.1 Sulfuricurvum sp. | reverse complement strand
CTGACTTGTTAATACGAAGACCAGAACTTAAGTGAGCAAGACTGCTGTCAAGACCAACATTGTTTTTTGTAGAGTACATGTGTGCGTTCATTGCACCGATGTTTGTGTTAATTCTGAAACCCATGATAAATCCTTTTATGGTCGAGCTTTCGCTCTAAAGTTATTCAGCATCCTTGCTGTTACTAGCTATATCGGACAGTAAAAAAAAAACTTTAGCAAAAAACGAAAAAAGACTCTTAATCCACAAAAGATTCCTTGATTAACATCAAACGGTGCAGCATAAAAATAATTTTAATCCTAACTGCAACTTTTTTTGTTACACTTTCGTTATTCATCCATATATATAGGATTCAACACTTTGAAATTAATTATCGTAGAGTCACCGGCAAAAGCCAAGACCATCAAAAACTTCCTCTCTAATGACTATGAGGTTATCGCATCCAAAGGGCATATCCGAGATCTGCCCAAAGCCCGTTTCGGGATAAAGATCGACAATGAGACGATCATCCCTGATTACAAGATCAGTGAAGACAGTACCGCCATTGTCAAACAAATCCAAGAGCTGGCAAAAAAAGCCGACACCGTGTACCTCGCGACCGACGAAGACCGCGAGGGAGAAGCGATCGGTTGGCACATTGCCCATGCCATCGGGAAAGATCCCGAGTCCCTACCGCGCATCGTGTTTCACGAGATCACAAAAAACGCCATCATTCACGCTCTCGAAACACCGCGTAAAATCGACATGGACCGTGTCAATGCCCAACAAGCGCGCCGACTGCTCGATCGTATCGTGGGGTACAAACTCTCACCCCTTTTGGCAAGTAAAATCCAAAAAGGGCTATCCGCAGGACGGGTACAATCCTCAACCCTTAAAATCGTCATTGATCGTGAGCGGGAAATCCGTGCCTTTATCCCTGAAGAGTACTGGACAATCGATACCCTCTTCAAACCCGATATTGAGGCCACATTAGTCAGCTATGAAAACGAAAAAATGGATAAACTCACGATCAAAACAGGCGATGATGCCAAAAAAATCGTCGAAACCCTCAAAAAAGAAGCCTACAAAGTAGGAGAGATCGAGACCAAAGAGCGCAAATCCTCTACCCCACCGCCCTTTATGACTTCTACGATCCAGCAAACCGCCTCTTCACAGCTGGGCTTCTCTCCGAAGAAGACGATGATGGTGGCTCAATCTCTCTATGAAGGGGTGAAGACGCCCGAGGGAACCTCCGGGGTCATCACCTATATGCGTACCGACTCCCTCAATCTAGCAGCCGAAGCCGTCGAATCCGCACGTGAGCTCATCCTCAATCGTTACGGCAAAGAATATTTGCCAAAAGAAGCAAAAGTCTACACGAAAAAATCCAAAGGGGCGCAAGAAGCGCACGAAGCGATTCGTCCGACCATGCTTGCCTTCACTCCCGAAATCGCGGCAACGTACCTCAAGCCCGATGAGATCAAACTCTATAAACTCATCTACAACCGCTTTATCGCGTGTCAGATGAACGATGCCCGCTTTGAACAGCAAAGTATTACGTTTGAAAGTCCAAAAGCGCAGTTTCGTGCTACGGGACGGAAGCTCTTGTTTGATGGATTTTACCGTGTTGTGGGAACGGATGACAAAGACAAACTCCTCCCTACCCTTACAACGGGCGATGATATCGACATCCAAAGTATCAGCACCGAGCAACATTTCACAGAGCCGCCATCACGTTATTCCGAAGCCAGCCTGATTAAAAAATTGGAAAGTGAGGGGATCGGACGACCATCGACCTATGCACCTACAGTTTCTACGCTGCAAGCGCGTAATTACATCGAAATCGAAAAGCGTGCGATTACTCCGACCGAAATCGCCTTTACCGTGACGGAACTGCTCGAAAAACATTTTGAAGAAATCGTTGATGCCTCGTTTACCGCCAATATGGAAGAGACCCTGGATGAAATCGGAGAAGAGGGGAAATCGTGGCATAAAATCATCCTCGATTTTTACCACCCCTTTATGGCCAAAATCGATGCCGGGAAAGCCGAAATCGTCAGTTTGAAAGTCGCGACTCCGCTGGGACGTCCGTGTCCTCAATGCGGAAGCGAGTTATTACTGCGTTCAGGACGTTTTGGAGAGTTTATCGCGTGCAGCGGGTTCCCGAAATGCAAATACACCGAGCAAACCGAAGAGAGCCAAAAAGCCAATCCAGTACCGGCCGATGGTGAGAGCAGCGAAGTATGCGAAAAATGCGGAAGCGCAATGGTCGTCAAAAGCGGCCGTAATGGTCAGTTTCTCGCGTGCAGCGCCTACCCTGAGTGTAAAAATACCAAAACTCTCAATCAAGAAGTCAAGTTTTCCGAAGTCCCATGCCCCGATTGCGGTGGAAAACTGATGTGGAGACAATCACGCCGCGGAGCGTTTTGGGGATGTGAATCGTATCCGAAATGCAAATTTATCAGCAAGTTCGAGCCAAGTCTGCACAAATGTGAAGTGGAAGGGTGCGGCGGGGCACTCGCTCCTCGGACTTATCGAAACAAAGAAGTTTTTGAGTGTACCAAATGCAAAAACCGAACACCCAATGAGTCTGCTGAATGAAAATTGGTCTTTTGTCCGACACTCATTCCAAAGTCGGGCGTTCTCAAAAGGTGATCGATCATCTAAAATCCAATGGTGCAGAATTCCTTATCCACGCAGGCGACATCGTCAAACCTGAAATGTTAGAGCAGCTTAAAAAAAGCGGTTTAAAATATATGGCGGTCTATGGCAATAATGACGCCCATTTGCATGAATATCACGGTAAATACAATCTTGTCCAAGAGCCTCACTACTTTAAACTGGCTAATACCCAGTGCAAACTCATGCATCTCCCCTTCTACATGAATGCTGATGCCGAAGTGGTCATTTTTGGTCATACCCATGTGTTTGAATGCGATTTTAAAAACAAAACTCTTTTTCTAAATCCCGGCGAAGCCTGCGCGCGCGATGAGCCATTTTCCAGCTGCGCAATGCTTGACATCACAGATACCCTCTTTAGTGTCACCCAGTATTCCAGAGCCATCGGCAGTGAAATATTTGACGAAACACACTACACTTTTGAAAGATCCAAAAAATGACCCAAAAAATATTCCTCTGCTCCATCTGCAACATCAACAGCGGTACGTGCAATGAAGACTGCAAATTTTGCTCTCAGAGCGTCAAGTACAAAGCCGACATTGAGCGGTACAAACAAAAACCCATGGATCAAATCCTCGAAGAAGCACGTCGCCTTGAATCGCTTGGGGCCCTTGGTTTTTGTCTGGTCACGGCACAAAAAGGGCTGGACGATAAAACACTCGAGTTTGTCTGCACCATCGCCAAAACTCTTACACGCGAAGTCCCGCGTCTTCGTCTCATCGCGTGCAACGGAACCGCTTCGGTCGACCAATTACGCGAACTGCAAAAATCAGGGATCGCCGCCTACAATCACAACCTTGAGACCAGCCGCGAGTTTTACGAGCAAGTATGTACCACCCATCCATGGGATGAACGGTATGAGACGTGCGAAAATGTCAATGCGGTTGGATTAAAACTGATCAGCGGAGGAATCTTTGGAATGGGGGAAACGCAAGACGATCGTCTCAGTATGCTTCATTCGCTCAAGGCGCTTAATCCCGTCTCTGTCCCTCTGAATTTTTACCACCATAATCCAGCACTGCCTCTCAATCCAAGCCCTCTCACCATCGATGAATCACTGGATCTCATCCGTCTTTCACGTTCTATTTTAGATAAAGCCGATCGGATTATGATTGCAGGAGGTCGTGAAATAACCTTCCGTGAACGGCAAAATGAGATTTTCGAAGCGGGAGCCAACAGCATCGTTCTAGGAAACTATCTCACCACCGCAGGGCGCGAGGCGCACACCGATTTAGAGATGCTTCAAAAAATGGGGCTTCAAATCGCCCTCACCCCTGAAGACAAATAAAAAAGTCTATTTCTTTGATCCCTTAATTTTGAGCTTACTGCTGAAGTCATTGTGCCCCTTGAGGATAAAACACAAGCATTAGCGTAGGAAAAGGGATTTTATTCCTTTTCCGTTTTAATAATATGGTTCGCAATAGCAAATCCATGATTGAGCCCCAAGGCAATCGATCCTCCTGATTCTTGCGTAATGTCGCCTGCCACAAAAAGCCCTTTGATATTGGTCTCATAGTTTTCATCATGAACAGGCTTTCCCCCCTCTTCACGAATACCGCTGCTTTGCAAAAATCCGCTGGGAGTTGTCCCTCCGATAGCATAGATAAGACGGTCAAATGTTTCCGACGACCCCTCTTTAAAATTCACTCTGACACGTCCCCCTTCACTCTCAAGTTCAATAATCTCGGTATTAAGCAATGCTCGCACGCATCCATTGTCCATGGCTTTGGAAATATCCTTTTGGTTTGTAGGATTTGCACGTCCGAAACTATTACGTCGATAACACAAGGTCACCTCATTTTTATCGCTCAAGTCGACAGCATACTCAATCGCTGAATCTCCTCCCCCCACGACCATGATCTTTTCGCCAAAACTGCATGAATCGAGGGTAAAATTCACTTGGGATTTGATGCTTGGAGGAATTTTATACTCCGGCTTATTGGGTTTTCCCATTCTCCCGATGGTGACGACCACATAGCGGGCAAAAATACTCCCACCTGCGATAAAGATCTCAAATCCTTCGTCTCGTTTCACGATCTTTTGCACCTCACAATGGGTACGAAGTTCCATGGCTTCCTTATCCAGAAGTTGATCGAAAAAATCAAGGGTGCTCTCTTTGGTCCCATCGACAAAATAGATCGTTCCGTCCAGATCCACTTTTTGCCCTTTCCAATCGACATCAACGCGTTTGTTGTCTTTGTAAAATTTTCGAATGGTCGCATTATGGTTTTCATCTTTTTCGAGCAAAACGATACCGCGCATTCCTAATGCATAACTCTCTATTGCCGTTGCAATGCCAGCAGGTCCCGCTCCGATGATGGCCAATTCATAATTATCGCGCATGCTATCCCTTCATTAAACCAGTGTCTTTTAGAGTAAATTGTAGCGTAATGAAAAAAATTCTGAACCTACAATTTACAATATTAGATAAAACTCATTTTTTTCCCGTACTATATACCCTAGATTAGGACGGATCTTTATTCTTAAGTTTTATCCACATAAAACAACCTAAGTAATATTTTAATATTAGGTGGGTAGTTTATGTTATAATCTACCATATAAAAATTTACCTCGTTAAGGAGACTTCTATGAAAAAAATCACCCTCTCGGTATTGCTCGCTGCTACTCTTGTTAGCGCAAGCGATTTCAACTACGAAATCACACCAGTTGCTGGTTATCTTTGGAATTCAACCGCCAATGAAGGTGGACTTCAAGAAGACGGTGCCATGGGCGGCGTTGAAAACCATGCTGTTTACGGTCTTGAAATGCAAATGAATAATGTTTCTGACCTCATTAAGCCAGAACTTTCAGTCCTTTACGGACGTGACACCCAAATCGGTGAAAAATTCACCGGTGTTTTGACAACGATGATGAACGGTGTGTATGAAATGGATACAGGCACTGCAATCACCCCATTTGCAAAAGCAGGTATGGGGTATGAGTGGTACACCAATACCCATTCAAATGATTACGACGGTATCGTTTTGGATGCCGGAATGGGTCTTAAAGCCGATTTAACCAAACACATCGCGCTCAAGCTTGAGGGATTGTACCTGTACAAAATGAACCGAAATGGTACAGACAATGGCAGTAACGGCGAAGTTCACAATGTTGCCGCATTGGCGGGTTTGACATTTAGTTTTGATGAAAAAGAAGCTCCTGTTGCTGAAAAAGCTCCAGAACCCGTAGTAGCTGAAGCGCCAAAAGCAGAGCCAACTCCGGTTATCGCAGCTCCAGTTGCTCCTACTTGTCCTGTTGACAGTGATAAAGATGGTATCTTTGATCCTCAAGACAACTGTCCTAATACCCCTGAAGGTTTCAAAGTAGATGCTCAAGGTTGCCCATTAACAGCAACGCTTCACGTCAATTTTAAAACGGACTCTGCTAAAATCAAATTAAATGGTGACAGAGAAGTCGATGCCTTTGCAGCGTTTTTGAAAGAGAATCCGGTATACAATGCAAGCATTGTCGGTCACACAGACGCGACTGGATCAGACGCTTACAATCAAAAACTTTCTGAAAAACGTGCGAATGCCGTCAAAGAGATTTTAGTAAAAGAGGGTGTCGATGCAGATCGTCTAATGGCATCTGGTAAAGGTGAGACTAGCCCTATCGCAACCAACAAGACGAAAGAAGGCCGTGCCCTAAATCGTCGTATTGAAGCAGAACTTTCGACTAAATAATACGTCTTTCATTATCCTGAACTCGTTTCAGGATATCATCATTGCACATTATCTGCGCAATGATAAAAGCGCCTCTTAACTACCCCTTTGCTTTATCCCTAAACTTGGTCATAAATTTTTCTATTTTTGGTGCAATCACAGCATAGCAATATCCTTGTGTCGGATGCTCGTTATAGTAATTTTGATGATATTCTTCCGCTTCGAAAAATTCCGGAGCAAAAGAGAGTTCCGTCACTATTTTCTCATCGAGTTTTTCTTGAAGTTGTGCCATCGATTTTAATGCTTTTGCTTTTTGTTCATCGTTGGTGTAATAGATGACCGAACGGTATTGTGTCCCCTTATCCGCCCCTTGCGCATTCAACGTAGTAGGATTGTGTATCTCCCAAAAAATATCCAAAATATCTTCGTAACGGATGATTTCAGAATCAAACGTTACTTCAACCACCTCAGCATGCCCCGTTGCGCCCGTGCATATTTGTTCATAGCTCGGATTTTTACGAGCACCCCCTGCATATCCGCTAATGGCACTTTTTACCCCAACTACACGATTATATACGGCCTCAATACACCAAAAACATCCACCGCCCAAAAGGGCCTTTTCCCATGTCGCCATAACGGTACCTTTATTTTCCAAATAGCGTAACGATACCGTAATAATCCCTGCCTATACTTTTAAAAATCATACAAGGAGGAAAGAATCATGAAAAAACTAAGTTCACTGGAAAAAGCGATGCTCAAAAAACTTCGCAAATCGCGTCGCGCTTCATGGATGGCGGATTAATCAACTCTTGCTTCGTCTTTTGGCCACTTCATGAACATGATTAAGGCGTATCTCAAAACACGCACCATTTTGAGTATTGTGAACACTTAACTTGCCTAAAAAATGTTTCTCGATGATCATCTTCGCCATATACAATCCAATACCTGTCCCCTGAGATTCAAACTTTGTTGTAAAGTAGGGATCAAATATTTTATCAATGATATGCAATGGCACTCCACCGCCCGTGTCTTCGATGGAAATGGTGCAAAAACGCTCATTATTCTCGCACGTAATGATGATTCTTTTGTCTTTTTTTCGGCTTTGCTCGATTGCTTCGCGTGCATTATTGACGATATTAATCAAAACTTGCTTGAGTTCATTGGAATAGACAAGCGCTTCGATGGATGGATCGATGTCACGAACCAGCATAATGTTTTTACTTAACAGCAAGGGTCCCATCAACGTCTCTACTTCTCCGATAATGTGCACAATCTTCACCCTGCTTTGCACACGATCCTGCTTGAAAAAATTTCTAAAATCATCAATCGTTTGTGACATATATTGGATTTGCTGTTCAACCACTGCGATGGTTTTTTCCATCTCTTCAGGCTTTCCTAAAGCACAACTAAAATTTAGTTTTGTCATAGAAAGCCCCAAAATATTGAGTGGCTGTCTCCATTGATGCGCTATAGATTCCACCATCGATCCGATTTCTGCCATCTTTGCTTGCTGCATCAATATCTTCTCTTGCGTACGATTTTTCTCTACTGCTTTGTCAATCTCATCTTGCAGTTTTTGATTGAACACTTCAAGTTCATCCGTTCTGCGACGCACCAGTTCATCCAACTGATGATTTTTGTACGCAATACTGAGTAAAATGGCGGCCAAAATCGCCGCAGCAATGATCAACACTGAGGTACTTTTTGTATAATCAAAATGAAATAATAAATCGCTCGCCCACAAAAAACCCGCAAATATAATAAACAATACTAATTTCTTCATTCAAAAAGTGTATCAGAAGAATTATCTTTTCATCCTTATGCCTCTTTGGGTTGGTGTACGATAAAATCACAATAATTTTATTCCAAGGTCTCATAATGTCGGTCAAACAACAGCTTCTTGAAATCCTCCAAAAACGCCCCCTTATCATTGATGGCGCGATGGGAACGCAACTTCAAGAACGTGATTCGATGATCCCCAAAGATGCTTGGGAAGGGAATGAGGGGTGTAACGAGCTTCTCAATGTCACGTGCCCTGAAGTGATGAGCGATATTTTTCACGCCTATCTCACAGCCGGAGCCGATCTTCTCACGACCAACACCTTTGGCTCCTTTAACTGGGTCTTGGATGAATACCAAATCGGCCACCGAGCGTATGAACTTTCCCGTGCGGGTGCGCAAGTGTGCAAAGACGAATGCGATAAGTTTTCCACCCCGAGTCACCCCCGCTTTGTCCTAGCCTCCGTAGGGCCCGGAACCAAACTCCCCTCTCTTGGACATATCCATTACGATGAGATGTTAGAGGGATACACCGAGTGTTGTTTGGGACTCATCGACGGTGGAGCGGATATATTTTTGCTCGAAACGTGCCAAGACCCGTTGCAGATCAAAGCAGCCCTTCACGCATGCGAAGCCGCCAATCGCGAGCGTGGAACCGATTTACCCATCATGGTCTCCGTCACCATCGAGCTTGCAGGCTCCATGCTCATCGGAACCGATGCGCAGACCATTGCGACAATCATGGAGCCCTTTGATATTCTCTCTTTGGGATTCAACTGCGGAACAGGTCCTGAGCAATACGGCAAACACGTCAAAACTCTCTCGCAAGTATGGGGAAAACCGATCTCCGTTCATGCCAATGCGGGATTGCCTCAAAACCGCGGCGGTTACTCCTACTACCCAATGGGACCGGACGAATTTGCACAACGCCAATACGATTTTTTAGCCTATGACGGGGTCAGTTTCTTGGGCGGATGCTGCGGTACGACTCCTCAGCACATTCGTGCGCTCGTTGACAAAGTATCAACTATCATCCCTAAAAAACCAAGCGGAAATCAAGTCCCCTCCATCGCTTCGCTGTTCAATACGGTCGAGCTCATCCAACAACCTTCCCCTTTGCTCATCGGAGAGCGCTCCAATTCGACAGGG
>DASUNE010000050.1:0-6924 GCA_036277315.1 Sulfuricurvum sp. | reverse complement strand
CGATTGATACTGGGATAATCATCCCACTGCGTGACATCATTGTTTTGCGAATAGATGGGGGTATTTTTAATATTGACGGATAATTTCTCATTTTTAACCGTGTAATCCGTAGGCTGTACGACCATCAGGGGATTTTTTAGTTCCTTTGCAAGACGTGTACCAGCTTCACCAATCCCATATACGGCTGCAATACATTCATCCTCACCCATCCCCATCATATGATTAAGTCCATTTGCATCATTGTGAGACATTTTTGTCATCTCCAATCCAAAATGTCGTGCCGTGGCGCTCAATGCACCAAGCTGATGCCCAAGGTCAAGATAGAGGTATCGCCATGCGCGCAATCCGTATTTCCATGATGAGCGAAACGGGACGAGTGAAACCATGACGATAAAGCCGTTAAAACGATTTTCCATACCGACATACGATTCGACCCCATCTGCCTCAATCTCCTGTATCAAGACCAGTTGCTCAGACACGACATCAAGATGATAGATACCGCACAGTACCCCCTCAACATTACGGGCTTGTACGTATATTTCTAAGGGTTGAAGATTACCGGCAGAGGGGACGTTGAGTTGATAATACGGTTTTTGGGCAACGGTACGCAATGCGGTAATGGACCGTACATGTGAAAGCCACGCTAATGAAGGCACATCATGCAAAGAGAGACGATAGCAAAAATGGGGGTAATGTTTAAAGAGGGAGGGTTGTGAATCCCACTCTAAAAAGGTAGTTCTTTGGGCAACTTTGAGCGGGCTTAGTAGGGTTTCTTCACGCACTTCGAAGCTGTCTAAAAACATCACGATCGCTCGTAAGCTCAATCGCGCTCAACCCGTCTTCGTTTTGAAGAGCAGTATTTGCATTCAACGATAACAGCATCTTTACACACGCACCTCTTGAGGCCGAAGCGGCATACATCAGTGCCGTCGTCCCCTCTTCATTGGTATCATTAACATCAGCACCCGCCTCAACGAGCATACGAATCACTTCAGGAGAATTGGTATAACAGGCATTAAACAATACACCGTTAAAATCACCGTTGATAGCATACAAGTTAGCACCCGCTTCGATAAGACGCGATACCATCATTGCATTGCCTTGTAATGCCGCCAAAAGGAGCGGCGTATTGCCGTTAAACCCTTTTTGCTCCAAATCTTCGCCTGAAAATCCGTGATCATTCAGCCACGTCAAGTATTGCTCTACCATAACACGCTCCTGATCTTAAACGCCCATCCAGTTTTCATGGTCGTGCCCTTTTTTCTTGAAATTGGCCGCTTTGTCGACAGCTTGAATGCATTTATCATAATCCACTTCATCGGTGATCTCAGGAACGACCTCTTTGTAGCTGATCATCCCCTCTTGATCGATAACGAATACCGCACGGGCAAGACGGTCTTTGAGTTTCCCCTCACCGATAAGCAAGCCGTAACGTTTGGCAAAATCACGGTTGGTATCGATCACAACATCGGCACCGTCAATCCCCTCTCTGGTCACGAAATCTTTTACAAATTCGGCATCATCTGTCGTAATCATGGTCGTTTTGAGTTTTTTGAACTGTTTGATGAGGTCATTAAATTTTTTGGCTCCCAACGAACACACTTCGGTTTTAAGTGAGGGGATCGCGATGAGCAACTGTGCAGTCGGGGCAATCATCCCTATGACATTTTGTGTTCCATCGAGGTTAGTTACACGAGATGCCGGAGCTTCACGCCAAATTGTCATCTCTTTTCCCTCTAATGGTGTAGGGGTTCCGTGTACTGTAATGTGCATTGTCAATCCTTCTCCTTGATTTTAGAATAGTGTGCAAAAATGGTTCTACTAAACTGTCTATTTTTTACTCACCTCAAGAACAGCTTTGATATCTTTGTTGTACTACAATATCATCATCACTAATAGATAAAAGATGAAATCATGATGACATTTGAGGCAAACATACCCAATAGAGAAGAGTGCCAGACCTGTGCGCTCACTTTTGCGTACAAAGAAATCAATCTGTTGTATGAAATTGCAGTCATACTCACAAGCACTGTTGATATCAATGACAGCATCGAAAAATCAATGCGCAAACTTAAACAAAACGGATATGTCGAGCGATGCGCCATCTTCAAGAAAAAAGAAGATATCGATGAACTGGAACTCGTAAACTCTATCGATCTTGAAGCCTATCAGAAAAAAAATGCAACCTATCGCTTTGGTGAGGGGGCTACGGGACTGGCTGCCAAAAGCCGCGAACCCATCGTAATCGAAAACATCCATAACAACATCAACTATCTGAACAAAATGGGGAACATATCAACACAAATGGTCTCTTATGTCGCCGTTCCACTGCTGCAAGACGACGAGATCATTGCGGTCATATCGGCCAATATAGGGAAAAACAGTCCTCTGAATTTTGATGAGATTGTCCGTATGCTGACCATCGTAGGAACACTGTTTATCGGATCTATGAAAGTACAGCAAACCATCGTTAAAGAAAAAGAGTCCCTTAGCGATCTTAAAACCTACTACAAAGAAGAGAGCCAAAAAGAGTATAAATTTGAAAACATCGTGGGTAAAAGTACCAAGATGCAGCACGTATTCAACCTCATCAATACGGTAGCTCCCTCCGATGCTACTATCCTCATCAGAGGTGAAACGGGGACGGGTAAAGAGCTGATAGCCACAGCGGTTCACAACCTCAGCCGTCGCCAAAACGGCCCGTTCATCAAACTCAACTGTGCCGCCATCAGCGAAACCCTTCTGGAATCCGAACTGTTCGGACATGAAAAAGGGGCGTTTACCGATGCACGAGAGATGCGAAAGGGGCGATTTGAACTCGCCGATGGCGGAACGCTGTTTCTCGATGAGATCGGAGACATTACCCCCTCTTTGCAGGTAAAACTGCTGCGTATTTTGCAAGAGCAGGAGTTTGAACGTGTCGGTGGGAGCAAAACCATCAAAACCAATGTCCGACTGGTTGCCGCAACCAACCGTAATCTAGAAGAGATGGTACGCAAGGGGGAGTTTCGTGAAGATCTGTTTTACCGACTCAACGTTATCCCCATCAATCTTCCTCCATTGCGTGAGCGGTATGAGGATGTGAAACTTCTCACCGAACATTATCTTAACCGTTTTATGAAAGAGCACCGTAAAAACATGCATATTTCCAAACCGGCAATGGAGCTGCTGCTGGATTATCCATGGCCGGGAAACATACGAGAACTGCAAAACACAATGGAGCGTATCGTCCTCATCTGTCCTGATGGCGAAATTCTTCCCGAAATGTTGAGTCATGTATTGCCGTTTAACTACCAAAGACTCTATATGCAGCCAGAAGTGGCGACACCGCCACCGCCCACATACGCCAGCACCCCTGCACCGCTACTACCACAGGAAAGCGGTGCACCGATGACGAAAAAAAATCTTCTTGAGTTGGAAAAAGAGTCCATCATACAGGCGCTTATAGACTCTCACGGAATTCAAAGCAAAGCAGCACGACTTCTTGGGATGACCGCACGCCAGATCGGATATAAAATCAAGCAATACGGTATCGAGTTTTAATCTCCGAGCCGTTTTGCCACCATTTCTGATGGGAACTTTTTGATCCCTGGCTCAATAAACCATTTTTCTCCGTTACTAAGTTCCACTTCGCCGCCCCATTTATCTTGGGTATCAAACTCTACGCTAACAATCGTCTCTTCCATATCTTTTTTTGCGAAATAAAACGAAATCTCTTTTTTCGAATCGACACGTAACATTACTTTTGCCATAACTCACTCCTTGATTAAATGTATCTATCTTAAATCCATTGCCCTAAAGGACATGAAAAAACTTATGAATGCGGTACCACCAGTCCGAAGAAAACTGCCCTTCAAAACTGATACGTAAAAATGATCCTGAGAGACGTTTGATAATTGTGTTGACATTATCATTTCTATCATTTGTTTGGGGGAAATCATCGCGATAATGAACCCCCCTACTCTCTTCTCGTGCCATTGCACTCATCACCACAGCCTCTGCCACCATAAGAGAATTGCGAAATTCTATGATCGATAGCAGTTCTACATTGTCACTGCGTTCTTTGTTCACACAGCACAGACCCGATGAGAGTTTCATCAGATAATGGATGTATTCAAGGGCATCCGCAAGAGAATCATGGTCACGGAACACCCCTACTTTTTTATACATAATATTCCCCAAATTGGTACGCATCGTATTAATATTAAAGCGGCTTTCACCCTCTAATATCATCTCAATATAGCGTGACTCTTTTGCAACCTGCGCATAATCGATTGGGTGAAACTCCCCTTTTTTCGCCGCACAAGCTGCATTTTTTCCAGCTACTTTCCCAAAATAAGCCCCTTCGAGCAAGCTGTTCCCACCCAAACGATTTGCACCGTGTACACCGCTATACGCACACTCACCACAGACAAAAATGTTGTCAATGTCGCTGGAGGTATCGTTACGAGACCAAATTCCACCCATTGTGTAGTGTGCAGAAGGGGTAATCGGAAGCAATTCGGTGAGGATATCGATTCCGGCACCGTTTAGTGCATGTTTACGTGCGGATGGGAGTTTTTTATCGATCAGCTCCTCCCCCAAATGACGAAAATCCAAATAAACGGTATGTCCCGCCATTTGATGACGGACGATGTCACGAGAGAGTTTATCGCGTGTTTGCAGCTCATCCGTAAAACGCTCCCCCGTCTCATCCACGATATAAGCACCCTCACCGCGTGCCGCTTCGCTGATAAGCGTTCCGCTTTTTGTAAGCGTTGTAGGGTGAAACTGAACAAATTCCATGTTCACAAGTCTCATTTTGGTTCGCAAAGCAATCGCCAACACATCTCCGCTGGATTCTTGCGAATTGGTTGAGTGTCCACGGTATATCCCCGCATACCCTCCGCCCGCCAAGACCAATGATTTGCACGCAAATGCGATCACTTGCGAATCACGTCGGCGCAGGATAGTAAGCCCTGAGAGTTGATCGTTAAATGTTGCAATGCTCAACATCAAGTGGTTAGGAAACAGTTTCACCCCCTCCTTGCGACACTGCGTAAGCAACGTTTGGGTGATGGAAGCTCCGGTGCGATCCGCTATGTAACAGGTCCGCTTTGCGGTTGTACCCCCAAATGGTCTTTGAGCTATCGTACCATCATCGTTACAATCAAAGGCGACACCCATGTCACGCAATTCTTTGATAATCTCTGTAGAACTGCACACCATTTCATTAATGGCAGAGGATCGACCCATCTTATCCGCACTTTTTAACGTATCCGCAATATGTTGACGATACAAATCATGTCTGGATGAAGCAATGACGGCATTAATCCCCCCTGATGCCACAGCAGAATTAGAGCGCAAGGGAGTGCTTTTGGAAATCAAGGCAACATTCAGTCCCGACCTCCTAGCCTCCAGTGCTGCATATAAACCTGAAATTCCACTTCCGACAACAATAACGTCATACAGCATACGATTCTCGCATCAACATCTGCATTGCACTCTCATCCGCCGCAGGAACATAAGCTAAAATCGTGTTATCCACGACATGAGAGGGATTAACTGCTCCAAATATGGCACAAATACCTCCGGCAGAACGGGCGAACTGTAAGGCACTCGCCACATCTGTCAATTCACTCGTTTGCATACGCTCTCCTATTTTTGAGGAGAATGGTCGCTTAAAGAGATTTTTTTGCAGCATTGGTGACGAGCCTAAAAAGGTAAGTTCAAAGTGTGCACAGGCGTGCATAAGCGGATAATAGAACCCGTCTTCGCACTGCTGATTGGCATAGCCGTAGGCATGAGGCTTCGCCATGTTGAACGGACTTTGGAGGTATTTAAATCCATGATGTTCACCCCCGACACGACGCGCGATTTCAACGACTTTCCCCAGAGATATGTACTCCAAGTGGTCTTCTTCGTACAAAAATCCATTCCAAGCAGCAATCCCGTATGCACCAATTTTATTTTCAGCTCTCAGCTCTTCAAACAGCGTAAATGCGGCCTCAATGCGACCATAAAAGGTCTCTTGATCGACGTATCCCAACTGCGTTTCCGGGTTATGAAGGAAAAAGATATCGATGGTATCCAGAGAGAGATTTTTCAATGATTGTTCAACACTCCAACGCAGATACGCAGGGGTCATACAATGCTGATCGATAATGATCTCCTCTTTGGTACACAGCCCGCCATCGATCATATTCTCTTGTATCCAGCCGTACGGATTGTCAGGAAATGGGAAATCAAGAGGGATAAATCCCCCTTTGGAAGCGACAATGACCTCTTCACGCTTGATCTCACCGCTGCTGATCATCTCAGCTAATGCTTCACCGATTTCACGCTCAGACATCTGATAGCGGTAGTTGATCGCCGTATCGATGAAATGGATACCGTTACGCAGTGCCGTTTTGATCGCATCGGCGTAGTTGATAATATAATTATCCTCTTTATACGGCTCAGGCTTATACGTACCGATTCCAAGTGAGGGGAAAAAGAGTTCTCCGTTAAAACGGTAGAAATCTTTTGAATAGGTCCCAAATTTTTTGAGATACCCGAACGTCCCCTCTTTCGTAGCTCTGGACATTAGACGACCATCACTCGCAAATTGGATTTAAGCTTGAAGTTGAGCATGTCCTGCATACCGGCAAGGGTTGTCGTCGTGTTCATTGAACAACTCATACACTCTCCCTTATACTGAATATACAGCTCATGACCGTCTTCTACTTCTTTGAGATCGATTACTTCGACATCACCATGATCGGCTTTAAGTGTAGGACGGATGTACTCTTCGAGAATAGACTCTATGCTGCGAAGTTTTTGTACCAAACTCATCGCATTGAAATTGCCATCCCCTTTTGCCTCTTTGATTTTTTTGCTGATTGCCTCTTTTTCAAGTTCACCTTGAATTTCAGCGAGCATGTCTACCAAATAAACATCTTTCTT
>DASUNE010000049.1:0-3484 GCA_036277315.1 Sulfuricurvum sp. | reverse complement strand
GGTATCCGCAGCATTTTTACGGCTTAGCACCTCTAAAAACTTCCCAAAAAGGACAAACGTAATGATCATCGCTACCGAATCGAAATAGGCTTCCCCTTTTTCAAATACCGTAATATAGATGGAATAAAAATACGCCAAGGTGGAACCCGTTACCACAAGCAGATCCATCGTAACGGTCTTATTTTTAAGCCCATAGTAGGCACCGCGATAAAAGACCCACCCGCTGTAAAAAAGAACCGGCGTGGCAAGCGCCCATTCGGCAATGTTTAAAATCGTCTTGATCTCTTGCGTCATGCCGGTAAAATAGCCTCCGTATTGGGCGATCGCCACCCACATCATGTTCATCGCACCAAACGTCGCAACCGCCATACGCAGATAATACTCTTTCCGTTCTTTGTTCGCACGCACCTCTTGAAACGATGCATCGTAAGGAAAAGCATTGTATCCGACGGCGCGAATCATATCGATGATGGCAGAGAGTTTAAGGACATCACCGTCCCACGTAATA
This sequence comes from Sulfuricurvum sp., assembly GCA_036277315.1. Lineage (GTDB taxonomy): Bacteria > Campylobacterota > Campylobacteria > Campylobacterales > Sulfurimonadaceae > Sulfuricurvum. Next base: position 2,976 of record DASUNE010000049.1, on the reverse strand, counting down.
CGGGCTTTGTTGTTGGTATAATTGATATGCGCCTCAATGACCCCGTCCATTGTATGAAGAGCTTTTTCATTGAGCCACACACACGCGGCACAATGAATCCCCTCGATGACAAGAGAGACTTGAGAGAGTCCGTCTTTGTCCATTGTGATAAAACGCTCACGAAATGCAGGGGTGTCAAAATTTGAACTCGCCTCGAACTGTTCTGTCGGAGGCTCAAGAGTAGCATCTCCCATCTTGGAGTAAAAACTCTCCAAGCCTTCGTCTTTGAGCAGATGAAAGATCCCCTGACACCCTTTGCAGCAAAAGTTATGTTCTTCATCATGGATCATCACCGAATCGCTAAATTCGAGATGACAATGATCGCATTTCACCTTAGACATACTCGAATTTCCCACATTCACGATTTTTTCGCACATAATTGTATTGTCCGCAAACACCCTGCATCACGATGTAGACGCCGCTGCATGAGCGCAACGCAAATCCTATTGCCATCGCCATATTTGCCGTGGCTTCCAAGGCATTAATACTAAAAGGGACCATAGCACCCGTAAAAACAACGGTTTTCTTTAACTCCAATTTGGCAATGACCTCAGCACTCAGATCCATCGTATCGGTACCGTGAACGACAATGATGATCGTTTCATCGCTCTTGGCTATCGTCTGCGCCAAGAGTGCACGATCGTCATCGTCCATCTCCAAAGAGTCTTTATAGATGAGTCCCTTAACCTCTACAGGGACAACCAACGCCTGAAGGATTTCTTCCACGGCATGGTTGTCTGAGGGGACAAAAAGCTCTCCATTGAGCGGATTGTAACGCTTATTAAACGTCCCTCCGGTATTGAGGATCAGCATAAAAGTTCTCGCAGTGATGGAATGATTTTAGTGGCTTTAGAGGTCGTCACCGTATCTGAGAGAAGAATATTTTCCCCAACACCTGCTTTAAGTGCCGCTTCAATATCACGCTCATTATCCCCGATCATCACCGAATGCTTCATATCTACATCATATTTTTTCTGCGCTTCCAAAAACATCCCCGGTTCCGGCTTGCGACATTCACATGCACCATCGATGCTCTCATGATGCGGACAGTGATAAATATGGGTGATGGTGACTCCGAGACTTTTGAAATGCTCCATCATCCATTGACTCAAAATCGCAAAATCTTCTTCAGTGTAAAGCCCTCGTGAAATCCCTGACTGGTTGGTAACAATGATAATCAGATAGCCTTTCTCTTGATAGGCACGACACACTTCGAGTATCCCATCAACAAGTTCAAAATCTTCTATTTTATGGAGATAGTTTTTCTCAACATTGACAACACCGTCACGATCAAGAAAAAGAGCCTTACGCAATGCCGCCGCCAAAAATTTCTTTTTCAATGATGTCGCAAATAATATGCTCCACCAATAAATGAGATTCTTGAATACGAGGGGTTGCATTTGAGGGAATAATGACAGCGTAGTCTGCCATCTCTCCCATTTTTCCGCCATCTCGTCCAACCAACGCTACGGTCGTAATCCCTCGCTCTTTGGCTGCACTGAAAGCATTAATAACGTTTTGTGAATTTCCAGACGTTGAGATGCCGATAAACAGATCCCCTTCAACCCCTAAACCCTCCAATTGACGCGAAAAAATATACTCATAGCCATAATCATTACCGATGGCGGTGAGTGCCGAAGTATCTGTGGTCAATGCAATAGAGGGAAGCGATGGACGGTCAAATCCGTAACGCCCGACCAATTCCGCTGCAAAATGCTGTGCATCTGCGGCTGAGCCTCCATTACCGGCAATGAGGATTTTTTTGCCGTTTTTGTAAACATCCACGCAGGCACGCGCGACATCGACAAGAAGATTAAGCAACGTCTCATTCTCTAAAATAGCTTGTTTGGTTGCCGCTGAATCGGCGATTTGTTTGATAATATAATTTTTCATTTGATATCCTTTTTTTAGTATTTTATTCCCGTTACGGAACGGACTTTTTCAATAATCGGCTGAGCGATTGCACTGGCTTTAAGTGCCCCTTGCTTTAAGATCTCTCGTACCTCATCAGGATTGGCCTCATAATGTTCCCGACGGGTTCGATACGGTCTGAAATATTCCCACAGCACATCTGCAAGATACAGTTTAAAATGTCCATGCCCCTCGCCCCCGCGAGTATAACGATCTTGCAAAGCAATACGTTCATTCTCATCCAAAAAGAGTTTGATAATATTATACACATTGCACGATTCAAATTCTTTGGGTTCTTCTACCCCAATGACTTCCGTCACAATTTTTTTCACCGTTTTAAGCTGACTCTTTTCTTCACCGAAAATTGTGATCGTGTTCCCATAGCTTTTCGACATTTTCTGTCCATCCGTCCCCGGAACCGTCGCAACATTTTCATCGACCCGAAACTCAGGCAATGTGAAAATATCGCCGTATTGATTGTTAAACTTGGTTGCAATATCCCGAGCGATCTCGACATGCTGGATTTGATCTTTTCCCACAGGAACAACCTGCGAACCAAAGAGCAAAATATCGGCTGCCATCAATACGGGGTATGAAAACAAGCTGTGGTTAGAAGCAATCCCCCTAGCTGTCTTATCTTTATAGCTGTGCGCTCGCTCCAGCAGCCCCATAGGGGTAAAACCTGAAAGTATCCAGTAAAGCTCTAATACTTCTTTCACATCCGACTGAACCCAAAACGTACTTTTGACAGGATCGATCCCCAATGCCAAAAAATCGGTGGCCGCTTGCAAAGTGAGATGACTTAAACGCGCACCATCACTGAGGGAAGACATCGCATGATAATTGGCAATAAATGCAAAGACCTCGTGATCCTTCTGCGATTGGATCATCGGAAGGATTGAGCCAAAATAGTTTCCAATATGCAAATCGCCTGATGGCTGAATACCCGTTAAAACCCGCACTGTAACTCCTTGAATAATAATAATTTTACCGCATTGTGACTTAAGCTTCCTCTTAAGAAAAAGT
>DASUNE010000048.1:0-4562 GCA_036277315.1 Sulfuricurvum sp. | reverse complement strand
AGTTTCTCGAGAGCTTTTTGGTTGGCTGGGATCGGCTTTAGCCCCGCTGTTTTGGCTTCATTGATGAGTGAAGCACCCAATACGCTGGTTGCTACAATGGCAGAAATCATTAATACTTTCATGGAAAATCCCTCGTGACTGATTTATTTATCGTATAAGTATAGCACAGAACAAAGAATGAAAAATGGTTATTATTTACTATTTAACGTAACAGTTCTTGGATGACCGTGTTGCGTTTGGTGGTCTCCAATCGTCGGCATCCCATCTCAAAGGCACTTGATTCCCCGATGATAATACACCGTTTTTTGGCCCGTGTGATCGCGGTATAAAGGAGTTTCGTATTGAGCATGATGAGGTGGGAGAAACTCATCACCAAGACGACGTTTTCATACTCCATCCCCTGTACTTTATGGACACTCAGAGCATACGAGAGGCTAAGCAGATCGCGCACCCCCTCATACGTATAGTGCACAATGAGCTCTTCATTGGGATAATAGACGCTTAGCTGTTCTTCCTCTTCATCGATTTTAAAAAGCAATCCGCACATACCGTTAAAGATCCGACGCTCTACGGGATCGGTTTGATCTTTGAACTCTTCGGTCGTATGGGTGGGCATGTTTTCATTGCGGATGTGTACCACTTTGTCAAAAAGGCGAAACTCTCCGCGGTGCGTTTTGATCTTTTTTTTGGGATTGGGGTTGAAATACTCCTGCAAAAGAACATTGAGATTATCGACTCCCAGCGCATGAGCCCGCATGGGGGAGATGACTTGAAAATGGTTGAGATATTCTTTGATCTTTTTGGTTTCGAGATGGGATCGGGAGAGGGGAAGATGTTCGAGAGTGGCCGATGCGATGGAGGCTAAAATATTTTGGGCATTGGTGTGTATGACCTCTTCAAATTCGGTGCTGCTGAGGGAGTTTTTGAGGGCGTATCGGTTGGAAATATCGACGGCGGTAAAGGTGAAATCATCATAGAGATCCTGATAGGCAGGAACGTTCCCCAGGCGTACATCATTGGCGATGAGGGCAATGGCCTGATCGGAGCGTTGACGATAGATATGGGTCAAAGTGATCGTAGGGGCGACGTTGAGAGAAATAAAATCGCTCAACGGGCTTCCGGCACCGATGGGGGGAAGCTGTGCGTCATCGCCCACGATGATGAGGGTCGCATCGGAATCGATTTTGGAGACCAGCCGCGCAAAAAGGAGAGAATTGATCATCGAGGCTTCGTCGATGAGGACGACTTTGTAGGGCATGGTGTCGTGACCCTCAAATTTGACCAGAAGGCTTTGGATGGTGGCACTCTCGTATCCGCTGCGCTCTTTGATCCGTTGCGATGCGATGCCGCTTAGGGCACAGGTGATAATGCTCTCACGCCCATAGCGGGTGTTTAACAAATCCAAAAGGGCTTTGGCCGTGGTGCTTTTCCCTGTTCCGGCATACCCTACGAGCAGTAACAGTTTGCACCCCTCGTTGATACGCTCTAAGGCACTGCGCTGCTGCTCTCCAAGATCCAGGGCATGTTCGTTTAAAAAGGTCGTTAAGTCATCGGTGAATTTTGTGTCACGGCTTTTCGAGCGTTTTTTGAAATCGTCCACCAAAAATTTTTCCGCTTCATAAATCCGATCGAGCGCGAGCTTGCCGCTGGATAATACGACAATACTCCCCTCGTTAATCCGATCCAATAACGCCTCTTCATAAACACCGTTATTTCCAAGATTAAGCAATCCGTCGAGCTTGGCAAAAAGGATATTTTTTTCGATACAGCTGTTTCCCTCAGAGTCGCAATACTCACTGAGAGTAAATTCCATGGCGGCTTGAATTCGTCTTGGGTCATGGTGTTGTAAAGCCATATTGAGGGCAATCTCATCGGCTTTTTTAAATCCGATACCGTGGATGCGCATCAGAGTGTACGGATTCTTTTTGATGACTTCGATGGGCTCTTTCACCTCTTTCATGTTCGTGGCTATCAAACGAAGCAGTGCAGGGGTGACACCAAAAGGGGCTAGAAATTCTCCCAGACGCCGCATAGAACGAAACTGTTTCCAGCCGTTTGCCAGTCTCTCCAGCCGTTTTTCATTCATCCCTTTGACCTCTAGGAGGGTTTGAATATTATTTTCTAAAATCTCAACGAGTCCCTCTTGGCCGTATTTTTCGATCAGTTCGGCGGTGAGTTTTTTGGTAAATCCTTTGACGACACGGTTGAGGAAAAAGAAGAGTTCATTTTGGTTGACGGTGAGCGATTCGGCTATGAAGGTTTTACCGTAGTTTTTATGCACTTCCCATTCCCCCTTGAGCGTAATGGCGGCATTGAGGAGATTTTCGACATCGCTTTCATGATAGTGGGCGCTGATCTTTTCACCGCTTTTGAGTGCCGCGATGAAAAATCCGCTGTTCTCATAGATGATTTTGTCGATTTGACCGATGAGTGTTTGCATGGTGCGATTGTAGCAAAATCTTGGGAAAGTGGATATTTTTTAGAATTTCACCCATTTTGCCAGTATGTCGCGTAACACGATTTTGTCGATGGGCTTGGCGATATGCGCGTTCATACCGGCTTGTGTGGCGAGCATCTGATCTTCTTTCATGATGGCAGCACTGAGTGCGATGACGGGAAGGTCTTTTTTTCCGGGAAGTTTTCGTATCTCTTTGGTGGCGGTAAATCCATCCATGATAGGCATTTGCAGATCCATCAACACCGCATCGTAGTCATTGTTTTTGACCATCTCAACCGCTTCTAGCCCATTGTTGGCGATGGATACCCGAAGCCCCATTTGTTTGAGCCGTTCGGAAGCTACGAGCTGGTTAAGATCGTTGTCTTCCACCAGAAGAACGTGGATGTCTTTGTCTGTGGCAAGTATATTGTATTGATCTCGAAGGGTCAGTGTCTCAAATTCCTGCATGGAAAACTCATAAGGGTCAAACAGTGCGGTGAAGGTAAACGTACTTCCCCCATTGGGGATGCTCGTGACCTTTATTTCTCCTCTCATGAGCTCAACGAGTTCTTTGGTGATCATAAGCCCCAAGCCTGAACCCCCGTATTTACGGGTAAAGGAACTGTCGGCTTGATAAAATGGGCTAAAAAGGTTTTCTTGCTGTTGCTGGGTCAATCCAATCCCCGTATCACGTACCTCGACGATCAGCTTATGTTTTGTTCCCTCGTTTTGAGACGTAATCGAAACCGATACCTCTCCTTCATCCGTAAATTTTATCGCATTGCCTACGAGATTGTTTAAGATCTGCTGCAAACGCAAAGGATCTCCCAAAAGCTGCTTGGGAATCGTGGAATCGGTATTAAACTGAAGATCGATGTTTTTTTCTTCGGCTTTATAGCTGAAGAGGGCATGGACATTCTCCAACACTTCATACAGATCAAACGGTATACGCTCAAGAGACAACTTATGGACTTCGATTTTCGAGTAATCCAAAATCGTGTTGAGAACGCTCAACAGCGCTTTTGCCGCCATATCGGCTTTTGTGAGATAATCATGTTGCAAGGGGAGAAGACCCTCGCTTTGAAGGACGAGGTCCAGTAGACCGATGACACCGTTGAGCGGAGTACGGATTTCATGAGACATGTTGGCTAAGAAAGCACTCTTTGCATTATTGGCATTTTCTGCGGCTTCTTTGGAGATGATAAGGGAGGCTTCGAGTGTTTTGTCGGTGGTGATGTCACGTTTTGTACCAATCATCCCTATGGGCTTGCCTCCTTTATCGTATTTTATAATAGCAGAAGAATAAACGTGTTTGATACCGCTGGGAAGGACAATACGATAGGACATTTGTAAGGGTGACAATTCAGCAGCCGATTTCTGAAGCAAGCGGACCGCTTCATCGACATCTTCGGGATGACAGCGTGAGGTCCACTCTTCAAAGGGTAAAGGAATGCCCAAAAGTTCGGGGGACATCTCATACAGTTCAAGGATTTTTGCATCGGCAATGTACGTAGAATCTTCAAAATTAAATACCCAGATTCCCATTCCCGATGATTCGGTTGCGAGTTTAAGCTGATTGGCAATCTCACTTAGGGATCGGTTGTTTTCAGTCAGGATAAGTTCCAGCTCTTTTTGATTGGTGATGTCATGAAGGGTTCCCCGCGACTCGATGGGAAAACCGTTAGTATCATAAAAATGTTCCCCTTGCTCTTGCACGTATTTGATACGTCCATCGTTCATTAAGAGCCTATGGGTGTAATTGTAAGAAGTATGTTCTTTGATCGAATCAGTGTAGATCGTGTTGACCATTTCACGGTCATCGGGATGAACGGCGTCTAAAAAAGCTTCATAACCGGGGGTGCATTGTTCTCTGTCAAACTCTAAAATCTCATAGACTTCATCGGACCACTCCGTGGTGTTCGTGATCTGATTAAACTGCCAGCTTCCGAGTTTGGCCAATTTTTGCGCTTCTTTGAGCATCATCGATGTATGGATGATCTTTTGATTATAGGATTCATTCTCGGTGATATCGCGTACGATGGCGATGTTGTATTCGGTACCGCCGTAATTCATAGCACGGACATTGGCTTCGATCATAAACTCACTGCCGTCTTTGCGCATGAGG
>DASUNE010000047.1:0-11034 GCA_036277315.1 Sulfuricurvum sp. | reverse complement strand
TCACTACTTTGGTTTGACATCGGCACGCCCTGATAGTGAAACATCAACAATGAGCAATTCTACCGGATTTGAAATGCGCCGTAACTACGTTCAAGTCAAAGGATTTTTCAACGATAAAGATTATTTCCGCGTAACCATGGATGCAACCAAAGAGTTGAATGTTCCAACTAATAATCAAGGAGATTCTCTTACTCAAGAGAGAGATACCTCTCCTCAAAACAATGGTTTTTCAGGTGTATTTATCAAATACGCCTATATCTGGTTGGATGAGATTCTTCCGTATACAGGTGTAGAGATCGGTATGTCTCACCGTCCATGGATCGACTATGAGGAGCATAACTCATGGTACTACCGTTCATGGAGCAAAGTTGCCCTTGAAAATCGTACGGGTAAGGCGTCAAACAGCTTGTCAGAGCATGGACCGGATTTGGTTAACTCAGCGGATTTAGGATTCAATGTTAAAACAAAAACCGATTATTTCACATCTGAGATCGGTATGTTTAACGGCGAAGGATATCACGCGGATAAAATAGCAGGGAATCAATCAAACAGTCAAGATCTTTCACTCGAATGGCGTTTGACGGCAGATTTGTTGGGTCAAGGGAAAAAGCAGGGTAAATACGACCGCACTAAAGATACCTATGCTCATATCTCAACCTACGGTTTGATGTCTAAAAATCACAAAGACAATAGCCTCACAGTAAATGATGCAGGGGAATATAACCGTAATATTTTCGGACTTCATGCGGTCTACAATCAGCCGGAGTTCTTGCTCGCAGGACAAATCTACACCGCTCAAGATGAGTTTCAAAATGGTTTACAAGATACTGACTACAAAGGGTGGTCAATTAATGGTGAGTATCGCCCATTCCAGGATTGGACGGTTATCGGACGTTATGATGCCTTTACAAAAGATACAACAAATAATTTAACTGGTGTTGAAACAGCAAATAATGATGGTACGACATGGATGTACGGTTTGGCATATAAATACAGCAACTATGTGAGCTTTATCGGTTCAGGAAAAGTAATTGATGATAATGCTAAAAATGCCAATGGTACTGATGTTGTAGATGCAAAATCAGTGGGTAAAAACGTTTACATGCTAACTACCGAAGTTAAATGGTAATCTGATCTAACAAACTTCACTCTTCTCTCTCCCGTCCATACGGGAGATTTTCTTCCCCTTTTAGAATTTCTGCTACAATTTCCTCATTACAATAACAAAAAGTGATTTCTATGAACCCATTTACCCTGCTGCTTGCATTGGTTGGTCTGATTTTTGCCCTTATATTGTTGGTTTTTCTCTATGTCTGGATGGACCGTGGGGAAAAAAACGGTACGCATGGAGCCGACAATGACCCTGAAACGTTTGAAACGTTTGAATCGCTTGAGGCAATCATATACCATCGTGCATCGACAAACAAGGCGTTAAACAGTGCCGCTGATACTATTTTGAGACGTTTTGGGACGATTGATGATTATTTTCGATATGAAGAGCTTATCAAGCGGCTGTGCGTTCATCCCAATACCGATTCAAGACTGGTATCGCGTTTTGAAAAACGGTTACGTGATGGCAATCCAAAGTTTAAAGAAAAAATACAAAAAGCCCTAAAAGAAGGGCTCATGAAAAGAGATGAAAAGTAGGTTAGAGTTTTACTTCTACTTTTGAAGCAGCGCGGAGTGTTTCGGTTGTTTTGGTCATTTGAGATTTGAATTTTTCCATTTTGATAAACTGTGTGATCTCAAATTTTGCTTTTTCATACGGGACGACTTTGTCGCCTTGTTTCATTTTGTCTTTGTTGGCATCGTAAAATGCTTTGGACTCTTTGTCGCTGACGGTGATTTTCGCCATTTGCTGTTTCATCCACATATCAACCGCGAGATCATCGCGCAATGCCGCGTACGCGAGTTTGAACTGCGGAGTGTTTTGGATACCGCTTTTTTGTACCTGGGCTTTAATGAGAGTTTGATTGACCAGTTGATCGACCACTTGACGCTTCATCTTTGGATCGAGTTTGTCGAACGTCATACCCGGGATTGCTTTGGCCATAAACGTGCTCGCATCCGCAGAGGTGATCGCTCGTCCGTTAACGACGGCGAGAGTGGTTGGGGCTGCCAATGCAAAGGTTGCTGCTGCAGCAAGGATAAGAGGTAGGCGAAATGTCATGGAAGTCCTTTTGAAATAGTTGTTGCCAGTATTATAGTTGGTATTGGTTTTTAAAATGCTAAGAGAGCGTTATTTGTTAAAGTAGGGTTTCTGAGAGAAAAGAGAAGGGGATAATATTTTGATGGGTCATACCCTATAGGGCACGAGAACCTCTCTGAGGTCCCCGCAAAAAGTAAAACTTACTTTTTAGCGTAACGTTTACGATCGGTTGGATCCAACCATTTTTTACGGATACGGATAGTAAGAGGAGTGACTTCTAGAAGCTCATCGTCTTCGATCCACTCTAAGGCACGCTCAAGGTTCATATCACGAGGTGGAATAAGTTTGATCGCTTCGTCTGCTCCTGATGAACGGACGTTTGATTGTGCTTTTCCTTTGATCGGGTTAACATCAAGGTCGTTGGTACGGCTGTGTTCTCCTACGATCATCCCTTTGTAAACCTTTGTTTGAGGATTAACAAACAACACGCCACGCTCTTGCAAGTTTGCAAGGGAGAATGCCAACGTAACACCGTCTTCCATAGAAGTCAACGCTCCGTACTGACGGCTCTCAACGCCACTTGCAGTGTATGGGCGGAACTCCAAGAAAGAGTGGTTCATAACACCCTCTCCTTTGGTTTCTGTCAAGAATTGTCCACGGAAACCAATAAGTCCACGCGCAGGGATAACGAACTCAACACGCGTAAAGCCCTCACCCATTGGAACCATCGCTGTCATTTCTGCTTTACGACGACCCAAACGCTCGATGATGCTTCCTGCAAACTCTTGAGGAAGGTCAACGACTAGGTGCTCGAACGGCTCACATTTGACCCCTTCGATTTCACGTATGATGACTTCCGGACGTCCGATACCGAACTCGAAGCCCTCACGACGCATATTTTCCGCAAGAATAGTGATTTGAAGTTCTCCACGTCCTGAAACTTGGAATTTACCCTCACCAATGACTTCGCAACGCATTGCGACGTTGGTATTCATCTCTGCTTCAAGACGCTCTTTGATCTTATTAGAAGTAATGTGCTTCCCTTCTTGACCTGCAAGTGGAGAATCATTAACGGAAAAGAATACGTTCAACGTAGGCTCTTCAACGTGCATCGGATCCAATGGCATAGGATTGTTAGGATCACAAATGGTGTCCCCAACGTCTACGGTTTCGATACCTGCAAGAGCAACGATATCACCCGCTTCTGCCGTTTGGATTTCTGTACGGTTAAGACCCATAAACCCGATAAGCTTAGAGATTTTCCCTTTGACCATTTCACCGTCTGCTTTTGCCAAAAGGATGTTATCCCCTTTTGAGATGCGTCCATTGAAGATGCGGGCAATACCGATTTTACCAACATAATTATCGTAGTCCAATGTGAAAACTTGTAATTGTGTTGGGTTCTCAGGATCACCCGTAGGCTCAGGAATTTTTTCAAGAATGGTGTTAAACAAACACGTGAAATCGCCATCAGGGTCAGTCATATTGAGTTTTGCAATACCATCACGAGCTGCTGCATAGATGATTGGGAAATCAAGTTGATCTTCCGTTGCGTCCATTGCTACGAAAAGGTCGAATACTTCATCGACTACGCGCTCAGGATCCGCAGATGGTTTATCGATTTTGTTGATAACAACGATTGGCTTGAGTCCAAGCGCTAACATTTTCTTAACAACGAACTTAGTCTGAGGCATAACCCCTTCATACGCGTCAACAAGGATCAAAGCCCCGTCAACCATTTTCAATACGCGCTCAACTTCTCCACCGAAATCGGCGTGGCCCGGAGTATCGATAACGTTGATCTTGTGATCACCGTAGCGAATTGCTGTATTTTTAGAAAGAATCGTGATCCCGCGCTCTTTCTCAAGGGCGTTAGAGTCCATGGCTCTTTCGTTGACTTGCTCGTGGCTGCCATACGTTCCAGATTGCTTGAGCAATCCGTCAACTAGAGTCGTTTTACCATGGTCAACGTGTGCGATGACGGCGATGTTACGAATTTTTTGCATTGAATGTCCTTGTGGGAATCAAATATTTTCGCGAATTCTATCTAAAATAAAGTTAAGGATGGTTTAAGTGATTTTTATAGTAAGTGGAATATTTTTTGCTTGATTACATTAATTAATTTCTGAAAAGGATCAATAATGGTTGTTAACAGCAAAGAAAGCAAAACAGCTTCGTCACTTATTGATTTGCTTGGCGGCACTGCCAAAAACAAAAGTACGAAAGTGAATGATGTTTTTGCGCAACTACTCGCTTCCCTCAATGCTCCTCAAAAAGGGGACAAAGAGTTTGGCATCGTCGTTGATCCCAAAGCGGTGAAAGGTGTGGATGGGGCAAAAGCACTAAAAGCACAAGAGAGCGCAAAACCCCTCAATACGACGAATGTTTCAAAAGTCAGCGCGAAAGAACTTGAAGAACTCGTCGCTAAAGAAGAGATCAAAGTCCTTCCAAAAGAGCTGATCGATCTCCTCAGCAATGATCAAGTCAAATCGCTTATCGGTAAAGCAAAAGAGTATCTGCGAAACAGCATCGAGCAAAAAGCTCCTGAATACAAAGCAGATGCCAAAGCAATGCCAAAAACGTTGATGGCACTTGTCGATCTTGCGGACAAAATGGGAATCGATATGAGTGAGATCACGCTATCGACGCTGGATGATGCGCAAAAACCGATTTTTAAAGAGCTTCCCGTCGCTTTGGTCTCTAAGAGTGTTATCCAGCTCAAAGAGATTGCCCCTGCAGAAGTATCTCGAATAGAGCTGTCCGAGGGATCGAAAGCAAGAGAAGCCCTTTCGATGCTTATGAGTGAGGTCAAAGCCGTTTCGGGCGACGTTAAGCCGCACAAAGACGCAGAGAAAATATCTGGGCAACCGCTTGGATCTTTACTCAAAGGATTGGAGAATGTTTCTGCCGTATCCGCAGAAGCGACCAAAGAAATTGCTTCAAAAGAAGCAGCAAAAGGCGTTCTTCCTGCGCACATCGAAGCATTAGGAGCCTTGCTGCGTACCAATACGGAGATGGAAAAAACCGAAAGCAAGGAGACGATAAAGGTTCTTGATGAATCACCCAAAGCTTTTCAGGCTTCAAAAGCCGATTCGCTCGAGGTAAAAGCCAAAGAGGCGGTACAAAGTATGCGTCACTTTGCTATCGATCTCAAAGAGGCGGCCGAGAGCTACAAGCCTCCCTTTACCCGTGTCACAATGAAGCTTAACCCTGAAAAACTGGGAGAAGTCGAAGTAACGCTCGTCCAGAGGGGTAATAATGTTCACGTCAACATACAATCCAATAATGCCAGTAGTATCGCTTTCCTCGCTCACAATGCTACCGAGCTTAAAGCGCAGTTGGCAGGGCAGGGAATTACGAACGCGACCATGAATTTTATGTCAGGGGGGGAGAGTCAACAGCAAAACCCCCATCAACAGCAGCAAAACCGTTTTCAATCGTACCCATCGCTCGAGCAGCTTGAATCCAATGACGAGCCGTTAAGTGCTCTTGAAATCATCTTACCGCATTACGCGTAACAAAAGGAACTATTATGGCAATCGATGCACTCGGAAACAATGCGGCTACGACCGCGTCAACATCATCTACCGTTAACCCAAAAAGTGTCTTAGGGAAAGACGATTTTCTCAAGCTCTTGCTTTTGGAACTTAAATACCAAGACCCGACATCCCCGATGGACAGTGAAAAGATTCTCTCCCAAACGTCGCAGCTTGCAGCACTGGAATCCAGCGAAAACACCAATAAAGCACTCGAAACACTGGCCGCATCGTTGAGTGCGTCGATGCAGTTTTCGGGTATTTCCGCTATCGGAAAAATCGCGGATACCGGAAGCAATGCCGTTGTATTGGAAAAAGGGGCAAACACCGATTTTCAACTCTATTTTCCCACTGACGCGACCGGCGGAAACGTCAATATATTGGATGTGAACGGGAATATCCTCAAATCGATGCCGATGGGGGCTACGAATGCGGGTGTTGCGAAATACAGCTGGGATGGTACGGATAACAACGGGGCAAAACTGGATGCCGGAGTCTATTATGCGGAATCTATGTATACCAAAGCAGACGGAACAACAGCTAAATCACGCGTGGGACTTTATCCTATCGAATCGATCAAATTTGAAGGCGGTAAAACGTATGCCAAGCTAGGCGGCGGCTATATCGACTTTAGTATGATTAAAGAGATTACAGGAAACTGACCATGACACAAGGATATTACGCAGGAATCTCAGGGGTTCAGACGCATCAGTACGGGATGGATGTGGTTTCGGATAATTTGGCCAATATGTCGACAACGGGCTATAAATCAGTCGCAACTGAATTTGCCGACCTCTTTTCCAAAGTCGTTGCCAGTGCCGGAAAAACGCCAACGGCCAATGATATTGGCCACGGTGTCCGATTGCAAGCAACGGCTTTGCAGCTTGCGCAAGGAGCCATACTGCCATCGGATCGTTTTAACGATCTCTCTCTCGAGGGGAGAGGATGGTTTGGGGTAACGTCTAAAGGGGATGACTATTATACGCGAGATGGCCATTTTTCGTTTGATACCAATGAGCAAGTACCGGGAGATGTGAATTCGTCCTTTGCACAGCTTGTGACGGCCGATGGAAAATACGTAACCGGTACCATGCTGACCAATTTTACTTACGATGGAAATTTTGATTACGGAGACACAACCGGTGATAGCGGGGCTTTTGTCCTCAACAATCCTGCGAGCGATGTCCCTTTTGCCCCCGTAGAAAATCAAGGGAAAATAGAGTTTCCTACCCGTCTGGCATATCCTGTAACCCCAACGACCGAAGCCAGTTTTTTCGGGAATCTGGGGGTCGATAACGAGCCTCGCTCTATTAGTGCCGATGCCATTAGTGCTTCGAGTGAGCACAATCGCATCAAGTTGGTTTTTACGCAAAGCGCTATCCAGCCGCTCGAGGGGAGAGCGTGGGATGTGACCGCAACCGTCACGTCCAATGATGGCAGTATTGTCTATGATACGCAAAATGGTCAAGCTGTTTTTGGACCTACAGGGGGAGTGTCAAGTTTTAATATCACGTCGCTCAATAATGATGGGACACCGGTTGCTATAAATTTGGGAAGCCAATACGGCGGTGTTATCTCTACCGACGGGATCGGTGTGAGCGGCTCATCTCAGTCCAACGGAATTTCCGGCGGGACACTCACGAATTACGGGATCAATACAAACGGTGTTATTGTCGCTGATTTTTCCAATGGGCGTCAAAGCGCTATCGGACGGGTTGCGGTATACCATTTTCAAAACGAACAAGGGTTAAGCCGTGAAAGCGGAACCTATTTTCGTGAAAGCTCCAACAGCGGGGCTCCTATGTTCTTTACCGATGCAAACGGAAATGCCATTACGGGTGCTACCGTACGAAGCGGAACTCTTGAAGCATCCAATGTCCGTATGGATGTGGGATTGACCGATATGATTATCATGCAGCGTGCGTATCAAGCCAATGCCAAAACAATCACGACAGTCGATGAGATGATTCAAAAAGCGCTTCAGATGCGTCGATAAAAGTGGCATATTTTTTGCTTTTAAATATTACTTTATAAAAAAGGATCCATTATGTTGCGATCACTCTTTGCCGGTGTTACCGGATTACAGTCACACCAAATTGCGATGGACGTAGAGTCCAACAATATTGCCAACGTTAATACGATCGGGTACAAATATTCCCGTGCCAACTTTTCCGATTTGCTGTCACAGACGAGCCAGATCGCTACCGCTCCCCAAGGGGATTTGGGCGGTAAAAATGCTGTTCAAATCGGTCTTGGAACGACGGTCAGCTCTGTGACGCGTATTATGACTCAAGGGTCGATCCAAAACACCGATAAAAATACCGACGTCGCGATTCAAGGTGACGGTATGTTTATTGTCAGTTCCGATGGCGGAAGTACCTACAAATATACCCGTTCCGGTGACTTCAAATTTGATGCAGGCGGAAACTTTGTGGATAACAACGGCTTTGTCGTTCAGGGCTGGGTGCGTGACAAAGAAACGGGAAAAGTGGATGCCACTGCACCGATCACAAACATCAACATCCCACCGGGGCTTACGACACCCGCGAATGCGACCGTGGATGTGACCCTCAAAGCCAATCTGGATTCGGGAGAAACGGTTGAGACGTTTAATGTCACCAATCCGATGAAATCGTACAGCCTTGCCAATTATTTAGCGAACGTTCCCGCGGATGTTGCCATCCGTGATGCCAATACCAATGCCGCCGAGGATATGGGCGTTATGTTTAACGATCAGGGACGCTCCCTCGTCATGCAGTCCAATCAGGGGGTTTGGGTCAGCTATAAAGATTCAGTAACGGCTCCGATAGCTATTGCGGATACTGCTAGTACTCCCTATTCGTTTGTTCTCAATGGTACTACTATTTCTGGGACTACCGCTGCGGTGTTGGCGCCTGGAGATGCTGCAGCCTCTATGGCTCAAGCAATCAATGCCCAAACCGTTAAAACGGGAGTTGTCGCATCCGCGATTAATGGGAATTTGACTCTAACGAATGATAATTCACGAGAAAGTGATGCAGCTGAAACAAAGAATATTATTATTACTGGGGTTGTCAATGGGCTAGGTCTTACTGCTGCCAACAGCGTAACGACCGCCTATAAATATCAATACAGCAATAGTGCCGTCGATCTTACCAATGCGGTAACACCTATCAACACCACGTTTAAATCGACGGAGCAACTGCGCCTTATCATGCAAACGCATGCTCAACTCGTAACCGGTGCCGATGCTGTCAGTGTTGTCATTAACAGCCGAGGACAATATGAAATAACCAATCCTAGCGACAGTGACGGCACAACTATTCAGGAAAATCTCAAATTGCAAATTACAGCATTTTCCGATGCCGCAAACAATATTAGTAAGAATACACGTTTTACGGAAGTGATGCAGTCTATGAACGGGACGATTGTTGAGGGAAGCACGGGACTTCGCCTCTCCCAAGGGCTCAACGCCGCTACCCACTCGGCGAGTATCGATATTTATGATTCACTGGGGAGCAAGCATACCCTCACCATGGATTTCCGTAAAACGGCGGTCGATAGCATAGCAGGATCGACATGGAGCATGCTCCTCTCTGTCCCTGAACCGGGAGAAATCAATACCATTCCACCGGTCAATGAGATGGCAGGACTTGTTCGCTTTACTTCGGATGGAGCGCTCTCTTCCTATACCCCGACCAATATCAACTATACGGCGAACAACGGTTCTGCTCCGAATCAAAACGTCAATATCAAACTGGGAACGGCGAATTCTTTTGATGGTATGACCAGCTTTGATGCGACTTCAGGTACGAGCGGTATCAGCCAAGACGGTTTCCCGGGCGGGGACTTGGTCGGTATTCGAATCGACCAAAGCGGTACGTTAGTCGGATCATTCTCCAATGGACGCTCATTTGGTTTGGCGCAAATCGGGATGGCAAAGTTCACGAATAACGAAGGATTGGTCACCGATGGAGGCAATGTCTATCTCCAATCCGCAAACTCCGGAGATCCGATCATCGGTACGGCAGCAACGGCAGGACGCGGATTTATGCAATCTTCGGCACTGGAAGCTTCCAACGTCGATTTGTCCAAATCACTGACAAACCTCATCATCATTCAGCGCGGCTATCAAGCCAATGGTAAAACGATTACCACATCGGATACCTTGTTAGAGACTTTGCTTGGAATTAAACGTTAATAAAAGATAGGGAGAGACGCTCAGGAGGAGAAGCCTGAGCGCTTTGAACTTAAGGAGTATCGAAAAAATGAAAACTCCCTTTTGACGTGCTGCCATCAATTGGGATGTCAGTATTATGAAATAAATTAGTAAACAAATAGTAATAAAGCTATAATTCCTTCATGCGATCTAAAACTCTTCAAAAAAAGCGACAAAAAACCTCCCCTGATCCTATTTCTCACTATGCCTCTTTTTGGTCTCGAGCACTGGCTTTTATCACCGATATTTTTATGATCGGACTCCCCATCTCTCTCATCATCATCGCCCTTTTTGGTTATGATCAAACCCACACGGCAGGAGGGATGGATGTGTTATTGCAAAACAAAGAAGCGCTGAAAAATCCCCCCAATCCTCTGGTTTCTCTCACACAAGTCGTATTGTTCATGCTCGTAACCGTTGTGTTATGGCATACAAGCGGTCAAACACCGGGGAAAAAGCTCGCACACGTGCAGGTAGTCGATGCGAAGACACTCAAAATCGCCTCTTACTGGAAGCTTATGATCCGTTTTATCGGATACTTTTTTTCCCTTATCACTCTGGTTGGATTTTTTATCGGTTTGTTTCGTAAAGATCATAAAACGCTGCATGATTTGATCAGCGGTACGTGCGTTATTAAAGCTTCTTAGCATGAGTATCCTCGTCGCCTTCTTTTATTTCTTCTATTTTGCCCTCATTGGGGTACACGTTATCTTTGTCCCTAAAATCCTTTCCATGAGCGGGATGAGTGCGATGGAGATCGGGATCATCTTCGCTTCTGCCCCCTTGGTCCGTTTTGCGGTTCCGTTTATGTTTTTACGAGGATTTGTCCTGGATCAACAGACTTTTTATGCTTCGCTTGTTCTCATGGCAATGGGTGCGATTGGATTTTATCCCTCACTTGGAAACTTTTGGGCTCTGTTAGGGGTGAATATTCTTTTTGGAATCGGGATCGCGTTGATCCTTCCCTATGTTGAAGTCATTGCTCTTGAGCGTATCGGGCGGGAGAGGTATGGAAAAATTCGGCTGTTTGGTTCCATCGGATTTATCGCCGTAGCCTTGGTGTTAGTGCAGTGGCTGACATCCCCTCAGATCGGCATCGGCTTTTTGATTGCGATGGCCGCAGGGACATTGATGCTGGGTGCCGTCATCGG
>DASUNE010000046.1:0-9298 GCA_036277315.1 Sulfuricurvum sp. | reverse complement strand
CCCAAACCCATCGTCGATCACAAAACCAGTTCCAAAAATGCATTAGACCATTTTAAACACGCGCTGTAATGGCTTTAAAGGCACTCTCAAACGTCGGATAGTTAAACACAAATCCCTCCCTCTCTAAAACAGTAGGAATGACCTCTTTGCTATCGAGCATCACTGATGATCCCTCCCCGAATATCAGCCGAACGGCCCATGAGGGGATCGTGAAAAATGTGGGACGATGAAGAACCTCTCCCATGATATGGGTTTGATCCTCGTTGGTGAGGGGATGTGGCGAGCTAAAGTTGACCACTCCGCTGATCTTGGGATGGTGGATGAGAAAATCATACCCACGTACCAAATCATCGATATGAATCCACGAGACCATTTGAGAGCCCTCCCCCATTTTTCCCCCTAAACCCATCTTAAAAGGGGGAAGCATTTTTTGCATCGCACCGCCATCTTTCCCATAAACAACACCAAAACGGGTTGCACACACTCTCGTTTGAAGCGATTGGGCTTGAAATGCAACATTCTCCCAATCCCCCACCAGCGTTGCCAAAAAATCATGGGCATACTCGTATGATGTTTCATCATGGCGATGAGCGCCGTCATAGATCCCCACCGCCGATGCATTGATAAACGTATGGGGAGGCTGGAGCGATTGTTTCAGGGCATTGACGATCTTTTGGGTGCTCTCCAAACGGCTTGAGCGTAAAATATTTTTATACTCTTGCGTCCACCGTCCCAATATATTGGCTCCGGAGAGATTGATCAAGACATCCGTATTCTCTATGGTATTAACGATGCTCTCTACGGAAGTGGATGAACGAACACTGGCGGTTATCGTCTCATAGCCGCGTTGTTCAAAAAACGTCTTAAGTGCGCTGCCTACAAATCCACTGCTTCCAAATAGTACTATTTTCATAATCTCTCCACCTCCGATCCATGATAATCAGGCAGCGTTCGGGCAATCCCAAAAAGGCCAATAATTTCACCCTCTTTATTTTTAATCGGATATTTTCGATTATCCACCCACCCTTTGTTGCCGTTTTTATCCAAAATAGGCTGGACTTCACGCGCAACATCGAGTTCTCCGCTAAACACGTCTTTTTCTAGCTTGAAGTATTGATCGGCAAACTCACTGGGAAAAACCTCATAATCGGTTTTACCGATTAAATCTTCTTCCGTTCGTACATTGGTCAACTGGACAAGCGTGTGGCTTCCGGCGGTAAAGACATGAAAACGGTCTTTGAAATAAATGAAATCATCGGTATTGGTCATCATCGCTTCAAAATTGGCAAGGGTCATACTCTCTTCTGCGGATTTTGCGAGTAATATGGGATCTTGCATCTGAATTTTCCATATTTCATCATCCAAGGGGGTACTTTGAACTTTAATAATCTTCATATTTCCATTCGCATGACGCATCCGTAACGTTGTCAAAAACGGTTTTTTCAGTGCCAGTTTGTCAAACCAGTCATGATCCTCCCGATGAAGAATATCTTTAAAGGTTATCTCTCCTGAACTCAACATCTCATTGGAATACCCCAAAAGATCCATAATATCAAAATCAGCAAATAGAATTTTATCCGCATGAATTCCTTGCGCTTTTATCTCGGATACTGGAGATTCAAAGTGTGATATGGACTCCTCAAGAGAAGTCTCTGCGGCAATAATACGATTTCTTCCTGCATGTTTAGCATTATAAAGGGCATTGTCCGCCAGTTTCATGACACCATGAATCGTGGTTCCTTCCACCCATATCGGATGATACAGACCACCGCTAATGGTAACGTTAAAATTATGGTCACCAAAAATAAAAGGATGCTCTTGGACCTTACGGCGTATTGCATCAGCCTTTTCCATCGCCTTGGGTGCCGAAATTCGATTAAAGATGATAACAAATTCCTCTCCTCCGGCACGATAAGCACTGTCCTCTGTACGGATGGAATCACGAATAAGTATGGAGAGTTCTTGAAGAACAAAATCACCGACATCATGTCCATAATTATCATTTACTTTTTTGAACCAATCAATATCCAACATCAATACGGCAAAGGGAATGTGATTTAAACGATAATGGTCAAGAAGATTTTCAAGTTCACGTTCCAAATTCAACCGATTATTCAGTCCCGTCAATGGGTCGTGAGAGGCCGTATAATTGAGTTTTTCATTGGCTTGTTCGAGGCTAAAGGTACGGATTTGAATCTCTTGTTCAAGATTGTTTTTATTCCATTGCTCTTTTTGAAATAATTCACGGATTCTATTGGCCATGGGTTGAAAAATAAAAATAACCTCCATCAGTAAGACAAAAATGGTGATGATCCAAGCAGTAAGTTCGATATCTTCAATGATAGCAATACTCTCTTCCCCTTCTTTTTGGTATTGCACAACAATGTTATTCAAATCCGGCAAAAGAGCTTCCGACATTCTCGTAAGTTCGGACAACTTTGCTTTGGAAACGCCATGTTTTTGATCATTCAAGCATGAATGTGCCAATGCAAGGTAGTCACTGACACGACGATTTAAATCCATTTCACCAAAATAATACGCATACACTTTAGGAGTGAGCTTAACCGTTACCGTCTCATTGAGAACACCTGTAGAAAGACGTTCATTGGCATCACTCATCTCTTCTATGGCATCAACCAATAACTCTTTGGTAGGCAAGGGATCACTGGGATTTTTCCCCCGACTCTCCAATGAGTAATAGTGCAAAAGCAATGCAATTCGCTGCGATAGCATCCCTTGTTTACCTGAAATATTAATAATGAGTGCCGTAGACTCCGACATTTTCAAAGCAAAATGAAATGTCGTAAAAACACCTGTTGCTAAAAGAGCAATTAACATCAAGGCGAGCACGTAACGTTTCGTAAAATCAACCTTTAGTGTTCCAATTTTCATCTATGATCTCCACCGAATATTAAGTAATACTATTATTTATAACCTTTATTTATCTTTGATTGTACTCTTATCGATACCACAACCGCATCATCGCCGCACCCAGCAAGCCGTACGCGAGTTCATTGATTCCGCCCATCCATGCACCCATCGCACCCAGTCCCAAGATCAAGGCGTCTACAATCGGGCGCAGAGCTTTCTGAATATTTTGTCCAATGCTTTCCAGCTGCAAGGGTGAAAGCTCTACCACCAGCTCTCCACGACTGGCACGGCGAAGGGTCTCTCTGGCCGCGTGCAAATCATCAGGAAGATGTTTGATCTCATCAACGATGCTCTCAAAAATCGAATCTTTCATCCCCAATGCACGCGGGATATTACGCTGCAAAATGGGAAGAATGTCTTTGATCCCGTTAAAATTTTCGATATAGGTCGTCCCCAGCCCCTCGATAATCGCACTGACTCGCAAGATATAGATTGCCTCTTGGGGGAGTTTAAACGGCAAATTACGGGTCTGCTCCAGCACAGCAAACGCGAGCTCTTGCATACTGCTGCTATCAAGGGCATCGTTGGCAAAGATCTCAAACATCCGCTGGGTAAATTCGGCCAGTTCTGCTGTAGGGGCATCGTACGCGACTGTTCCCAAACGCTTGGAAGCACTCACATACGCTTCGTAGTCTTGTTCATTGGCAGCGCGCAAAAGCTCGATGATGGCAATACGCGTTGGATTGGAAACCCTCTTAACCATCCCAAAATCCAGCAGTACCAGCTTACCATCGGGTGTCACGAGAAGATTACCCGGATGGGGATCGGCATGAAAATACCCCTTGACGAGCATCTGATCGGTGTAAAATCGGACCAGTTTGTCGATGAGAGGGATGATATCGATGCCACTTGCGGTGATATTCACTCGATCATCAAACCGCCACCCCTGCTCATAACTCATCACGAGTGCATCATCGCAACTGTATTTCCCATATGGGATAGGAAAAATAACTCCCGAAGCAGCATACATGTGGGAAAACTTTTCCAGATTGGCACGCTCTTGGTTCATACTGCACTCTTGGACAATCATGACCGAAAACTCAGCAATAACCGACTCAACCGAGTGACGGGTTGTGTGAGAGAATAGCGGTCTGAAAATACGGTTAAAAAATGAGACGATCCGTATGTCCGCACGAACCCGTTTTTCTATCCCCTCACGTCGCAGTTTTACCGCGACCTTGATCTCCTCATCCAGCCATGCTTCATGAACCTGACCGATAGAGGCGGAGGCGATGGGAATAGGATTAAAACGGATAAATGGCAAGGTTACAAAAGCTCGGTGTATCACCCTCTCATACTCTTTTTTGGACATAGGAGGGAGATCGTCATGGAGGGTTTTAAGAGCATTCAAATACGGTGCATCAAAAAAATCGTTGCGGGTCGCCAGTACTTGTGCAAGCTTGATAAAACTGGCACCCAGCTGCGTGATCGTACGTGCAAGAATCTCAGGAGGAAAGGGACGTACCCCTAAAAATCGTTCCTTTTTTTTGATGAGAAGATAAAACGACAACAAGAGCCGAAAGACACTCCACAACCGATAGGGCGAATACAAAAAATTCACGATTTGAGCGCTTCGATATCCTTTTTCGTCGCAAGTCCCAGTTCTTCGATCACCTCTTTGATCGCGGTTTTGAGTTCCTCTTTGAGGCGTACTTCTTCGTTTTCACCGCGTGTTTTGAGATTCTCCAAAAAGCTTTTGGACTCGTCTGCGTTAAGTTTCCCTTTTTCCTCGAGCTTTTTGAGCTCTTCCTCAACACGCTCTTTAATCAATAACGCCCCGCCCATACCTGTGTACAATAATTCTTTTAACATAATAGCTCCCTTGTGTTTGGTAATCAGGTATTATAATCCCTAAAAGGACAATTCCGTAGAACTTCTTTGTCAGTTAATACTCCGCAGCTCCAATTTTCTGACTTGTGCCATAAAATCATCTCCCACGCACAGATGATGGCACTCTGCCAATACCCCTGTGTTTTCAAAAAAAGAGGGCTGAGTGCACTCATCGCAAAAAGGCTCTTTTGAGATAAGGATAAAATCATCTCCTTGAACACGAAAAAGGGTAGCATTGGGATAACTTTTCACCAAATAATCGGCAAAATTCTTTAATAATGCATTCCCCGCTTCCCAATCATACGTGTTGTTGTATTGAGAAAAGTTTCTCAAAAAGAAGGCGCACGCTTGGTACTCACTATCATGGGGAATGGATTGAAGATACAAGTCAAGATAATCTTGATTGTAATTGTCGGTTACGGAATCATGAAAAAAGTAGGCGAAACGTTCATTTTCCATACTGTTTTGGGGCAGCTGCGTGATATTTTGATCGAGAACTATACGAGAGAGGGCTTGAGTGGCAAAAGGGACGATCTTCGGATCAAACTGAGTACCGCTGCTGGATTCTATCTCTGCAATGGCATCATCGACGCTCATACGCCCTTTGTAGATTCGGTTGGTCGTCATGGCATCAAAAGCATCCGCAATGATCATTATCCGTCCTAAAAGAGGTATTTCATCCCCTTTTAATCCGTTTGGATAACCGTTCCCGTCATAGCGCTCGTGATGGGTAATGACGATATCAGATATTTTTGTGTACATCGGTATTTTTGAAAGCAGCTCATAGCTGATCGTGACGTGATTTTGGATCAGGGCAAATTCTCTTGCAGAAAGTTTTCCGGGTTTGAGCAGTATCGTATCGGGTGTTGTAACTTTGCCAATATCATGCAGCATTCCTGCACGAAAAATAAGCTCGCACTCCTCCTTGCTCAGATTCATCTCTTGGGCAATCGCTTTTGAGTACCGTGCAACGCGCTCCGAATGACCTCCCGTATACGTGTCTCGGCTTTCCACCAGATCCACCATCGCCTTGATCGTTTGCTCATAGTTTTCGGTGAGGGATTGGGTCTGTTCTTTCACCAATTGATGCAGACTTTCATGGAATCGTTTGTTTTCTTTGCGCAGCTGCAAGGCGCTGGCTACTTTGTATAAAACACTGTTCATCTGTTCGTAGATGATGGGTTTGAGGATGTAGTCCGAAATACCCAGATGGATCGCATTCAAGAAATACTCCGATTCACTGTGAGCAGAAATGATGATAATTTCCTGTTCCGGATTGATTTCTTTAATCTGCTTTGCCATATCGATACCGTTCATTTTAGGCATGTTAATGTCACTCAAAACGATATCAAATTCGCCGGCTTTGTATTTTTTAAGCCCCTCTTCACCGTTCAAAGCCGTCTCAACATGACTAAAAAATTTGCTCAGATATTTGGATAAAGCCTCATTGATCTCTTTTTCATCTTCTACATACAAAACTTTTAAAGACTGGGCTCTCTCTTTAAGAAGCAAAACATCATTCACGGAAGCACCTTATGAATTTTATTACCATTATAAACCCTTTTTCTGAATAATCATTTCCAGCATCGTTTGCATTTTCGTGATATCAATAGGCTTTGACAGATACATATCACAGTTTTTAGTCAATGCACTATCCATTTCTGGAGAGCCTGTCATAGCCGCGACAAAAAGCTCTGGATCAATCTCTTTTAGTGATTTTATCAAATCCCATCCGTTCATCTTTGGCATACGGATATCGGTAAGTACCATCTCATATGGCCCATTTTCTCTAAATATTTTTAAGGCTTCTTCCCCATTTAGGGCGCCGTCCACATGGGCACAAAACTTTTTCATAAAAACGATGGTCCCCTCACGTATCTGATCTTCATCATCCACGATCAAGACACGCAAAGCGTTGACTTTTTCTTTGATCGTCTTTAAATCATACATCGGTATCCTTTGTTTTTGATTCCTTGGAAACTGTAATGACAAAACAAGCCCCGACATCGGTATTGATGGCGGTGATGGTTCCGTTCAAATGCTTTTCAACGATTGTTTTTGACATGTACAGACCAAGACCCGTACCCGTTTTTTTGTCTTTGGTGGAAAAATAAGGCTCGAAAATACGCTCCAGTACCGAGTCCTCTATTCCCCCGCCATTATCGCAAATACGGATCAAGACATAATCACTGAAATGTTCAACGCTCGCATGGATAAATCCATTATCGATATTTTTCTCTTCCAGTGCCTCTTTGGCATTTTTAAGGATATTTAAAATAACCTGCAAAAGTTCCCGAGAATAGGTGTGTATGGCTTGTCTATCATTGTCCTCAATTACATACTCAATGTTATGATGTTCAAGACTCTTGCCGATGATTTGTTTGGCTTCAAGAAGGACATCTTGGACAAAAACCTCATCTTTTTCTTTGTTCGGACGAAAAAAGTTTCTAAAATCATCGATCGTCTTAGAGAGGTATTCGGTTTGTTTTAAGATATCTTTTGCTTCCTGAGCAAAACGCTCAATGCTGATATCCTCCAGCGCGATATCGGCCAATATATTATTCGCCCCCATCGCAATGACGGTGATGGGCTGTCTCCACTGATGGGCAATCATCCCGATCATCTCCCCCATCGCGACATGGCGAGACTGGGCAATCATCATCTGCTCTTTCTCTAACAACTCCTCCTCCAGCTGTTTTTGTTTCGAAATATCGGTGTGAAAACCGACCATTCGAACCGCTATTCCTTCGTCATTGAAAAGAGTCTGCCCCCGATCCAGTATCCAAACCAGATGTCCGTCTTTGTGGATCAAGCGGTGGATATTTTCATAAAACAAACCAGGAGTTTGCTGATTCACGGAAATATCATGTTCCGCATTTTCCAAATCAGGAGGATAGACCAGTTTTTCCCATGTTTCTAACACATTAGGCAATTCATAATCTTCATACCCCAGCATCGATTTCCAGCGTGGCGAGAAATAAACCTCATCCGTTAAAAGATTCCAGTCCCACAATCCGTCTCGGGTCCCATTGACCGCATATTCCAGCCGTTCTTTTAGGAAATGGACTTTGTTTTCATTCGCATTAAGGGAATCAACCATATTGTTGAATTCGTGCGCCAATTGGGAGATTTCCAACATACCGGATTCATCTGCTTTGACATCCTGATTGCCATAACGAATCTCTTTCATTGTATCTATCAAATTAAGCAGTTTGTTTGTGAGACGGTTTGCCGATAAATACGCGAATAAAATAGCAACCAATACATAGAATAATGCAAACGCAATCCCTGCAATCATCGTCGCTTGGATGTTTTTTTCTCTGTGGGTCTGATCGATACGCACATTGACAAATGCTATATGTCTCTCTTTTTGCCGAACAGTTTGTAGAACGTCGATATAGTCCAAATTGTGAAACACTTTTACATCGTGCGTGTGATCTGTGTGTACTTTATTTTTTATATGCCGTAAATAGGCGATACGCTCTTTATCGGCTATATACTGCCCGATCAATGCATGATTGGTATGCGCTATGATTTTTCCGTCCATATTAATAACCGCGGCATACATAAGATCATCGTAAACTTCAAAACTCTCCAAAACCTCATCAATCCCCGAATAATCATTGGCCATTACCCACATTTTGGACATGTTTGACAAAGACAAACTGCGATCAAGGGCCTGATTAAGCCCTTCTGCTCGTAAGAATTCAGTATGATTTTTCGTCTCAAGATAAACAAACAGGAGTATCATACAAGAGAGGATAAGACCCATCCCGACCACCAGCTGCATTCGAAAACTTTCGGGTATAAATGTGAGCAAAAACTTAGTCATTCTTCCGCCTTATTGGACGTATATCATTCTCAAAATTTTTCAGAAATACTCTCACCGGATCGTACGAGGTATCGTCTGCTTTTTCATACCGGCTCAACTCCATCGAACGCAATATTTTTCTCCCCTCTTCATGAGTATGCAAGCTAAAAATGATTTCACTCACTTGCTTTACAAGGGAATCAGGGACATTGTTTCGAACCACCAGGCCATTATTGATAAGTGATGGGGTTTCCCATTTTATCATCACTTTTTGAGCTATTTCAGGGCGCTCTTTGATAAAAGCACGCCAAGGCGGCGGCCACGTGCAAGCAGCATCGGATTTTCCGAGATAGACATTCATAATGGAAGACTCCTGTGAGCCTACGTATTTGTTGCTAATATCTTTATTGATATCTATCCCGCGATCATAGAGATACCGTTGCGGCATCATCGTAGCCGCAAGAGCTGTTGGAGCGGGATAACTGACCGTTTTGCCTTTAAGATCCTTCACGGTGCGTATTTTGCTATCTTTTCGCACCAAAATAATCCCCCGAAAATTAGCATCATCCCCCATTTTACCAAAAATCCTATATCCGTTATCAACCGCAATAACAGTTTGATACGGATTGGGAAGGGCAAAGTCAAAATACCCTGAAAACAGTTTTTTATCGAATTGCGGATAATCTCTGGATGCTTCCAATCTCAGTTCACTCCCCTCTAAACGCT
>DASUNE010000045.1:0-2994 GCA_036277315.1 Sulfuricurvum sp. | reverse complement strand
TCGTCACAAATACAATGCGAATGTCAATATCGCGCATGTTCAGAGCAATGGAGCGATTCAGGTACGGACGTATGAGCGCGGGGTTGAAGATGAGACACTCGCGTGCGGAACCGGGATGGCGGCCTCTTTTTATCGGGCTTCGATCGAAAATTCGGTCGCAGATAATGCTCGTGTCTATCCAAAAAGCGGCGAAACGCTGTATCTTGGACTAGACGAGGGGACGATAACGTTCAAAGGGGAAGTTCAGGGAGTTTTTGAGACAGTTTGGAGAGGATAGTCATTCCTGTTCGCCCTGAGCTTGTCGAAGGGTATATGGTTCGACAAGCTCACCACGAAAGGATATATTACAATCCGTTTCGCTCCATCAGTTTTGACTGCATATCAGCAATCAAAGGCTCGATAATATCATCCATCAACCCTCCCTGCATGATCTCTTCGAGTCGATAAAGGGTCAGCGTAATACGGTGATCAGAGATACGGTTTTGAGGATAGTTGTAGGTACGAATACGCCCCGAACGGTCACCTGTTCCCACTTGATCTTTACGTTCATTCATCTCTTTCTCTTTTGCCTCATGCATTTGCAGATCATAAATACGGGCCTTGAGAATTTGCATCGCTTTGTCTTTATTTTTGTGCTGTGATTTTTGATCTTGATTGTTGACGACGATACCCGTAGGAAGGTGGGTGATACGTACCGCGGAATCGGTCGTATTGACGCTTTGTCCGCCGCATCCGCTTGAGCGCATCACGTCGATTTTAAGATCATTTTCATTGATAACGACTTCGACATCATCCACTTCGGGCATGACGGCAACGGTAATGGCCGAGGTATGAACCCGTCCTTGAGACTCCGTAGCAGGGACACGCTGTACGCGATGAACGCCCGCTTCGTGTTTGAGACGTGAATAGACTTGATCCCCTTTGATTAGGGCAATGACCTCTTTAAATCCGCCCGCATCTGAGGGGCTTGTGCTCATCAGCTCGATTTTCCATCCGCGTACATCCGCATAACGAACGTAGGCATTAAACAAATCACCCACAAAAATCGCCGCCTCATCGCCGCCTGTTCCTGCGCGTAATTCAATAAATATATTACGCTTGTCGTTAGGATCTGTCGGAATCAGAAGTTTTTTGATCTCTTCTTCAATTTCCCCCACTTGAGGCTCTAACAGTTTAAGCTCCTCTTTGGCGAGTTCACCCAGCTCGGCATCAAAAGCGAGTGATTTGTTCTCCTCGATGTCCTCAAGCAATTTTTTGTATTCGGTTGCTTTGGTAAAAATGGCCTGAAGTGACGATTGCTCTTTGGAGAGATCGGTCATACGCTTGATATCATTTCCAATATCGGGTGAGCTAAGAAGTGTTGAGAGTTCATTGTAGCGGTTAATAAAAGGGGTAAGTTTGTCGGATAACATTAGTAATTCCTAAAAAGAGGCGTTAAAAAGTGAAAAAGAGAGGAAAATTTTACCCCTAAGGGGAAAACTTATGCTGCGATTGCGTTAACAGCGAGGTGAAGACGGCTTACTTTACGTGCAGCAGTTTCTTTTTTCAAGACACCTTTGCTAACATATTTGTGTAAGTTTGCATTTGCGATAACAAGTGCCGCTTTTGCTTCTTCTTGGTTCCCTGCATCAACAGCAGTACGAACAGCCTTAACGATATTTTTAATACGCGTACGGTAGAATCGGTTACGCTCAGTGCGCTTTTCCGTCTGACGGATACGTTTCAATGCTGACTTATGGTTTGCCATGGCATTTATCCTTGTCGAATTTTTTTTAGGGTAGAATACTACCTTAAAGATAATTAAAATTAAGTTAAATTTTATGCACTAAGGAGAAATATCCCATGAAATTGTTTGGAACTGATGGTGTAAGAGGAGAAGCGGGGTCATTTTTAAGCGCAGAATTGGCCATGCGCGTTGCAATGGCAGCCGGAATATACTTTAAAGCTCACGCAAAAACTAAAAAGATTTTAGTGGGCAAAGATACACGTAAAAGCGGTTATATGATTGAAAATGCTATTGTAAGCGGTCTGACGGCAGTAGGATACGATGTGGTTCAAATAGGGCCTATGCCCACTCCCGCTATTGCTTTTTTGACCGAAAATATGCGTTGTGATGCAGGAATTATGATTTCGGCGAGCCATAACCCTTTTGAAGACAATGGGATTAAATTTTTTGATGCCCATGGAAATAAGCTCTCTGAAGAGATTGAAGCACAAATCGAAGCCATAGCCCAGGATAAAGAAAAATTGCATTCGGCTCAAGTAACGGGGAAGCAAATCGGTGCCGCAAAACGGATCGATGATGTCATCGGTCGTTATATTGTACAGCTCAAGAACTCTTTTAGCAGCGAACTAACCCTCCAAGGGGTTCGCGTCGTATTGGATACGGCGAATGGCGCAGGGTACAAAGTGGGACCAACGGTGCTTGAAGAGTTGGGAGCCGAAGTCATTGTATTGCACGATAAGCCCAACGGCTTTAACATCAACGAAGGGTGCGGAGCATTGCACACCAAAGATTTGCGCGAAGCGGTCAAGCAATACCGTGCAGATGTCGGACTGGCCCTTGATGGGGATGCAGACAGATTGATCGTCGTGGATGAAAACGGCGATGAAGTGGATGGGGATCAAATTTTAGGGGCATTGGGGTTGTTCTTACATCGTGAAGGACAGCTCAAGGGCAATGGGATTGTCGCAACGGTCATGAGTAACCAAGCGCTGGAAGATGCGATGGTGGAGAATGGCTTGGTATTGCATCGTGCCAATGTCGGGGATAAATATGTTTTGGAATTGATGCGGGAACATGGAATAAATTTCGGAGGAGAGCAAAGCGGTCACATCGTTATGCACGATTACGCCAAGACGGGGGACGGTTTGGTCAGCGCCTTGCAAATTTTGGCACTTTTGCTAACGTCTGGAAAAAAAGCGAGCAAAGTGTTGCGTCCTTTTGAACTGTATCCCCAAAAACTGGTCAACATCAAAGTCAAAATCAAAAAA
>DASUNE010000044.1:0-4081 GCA_036277315.1 Sulfuricurvum sp. | reverse complement strand
AGTAATCACTTGGGCCAGATACGTTGTCAATCCGCCGTTTTTAAGACCGTACACAACAACATACAGCCCGATACTGAACCACACGACCTGCCACGGTGCCGCTTTGATCGTCATGATCGGTTTCGTCGCTTTAAAATAGGTGGCAATGGCTAGGAATACGAGTGCACCCCCTAGTGCAAATACAGAGATGGGGAGATGATACGCATCCCCGATAAAATAGCCCACCATTAAAACAGCTAAGAACCACCAGCTGAGGCGAAACATCGTCATGTTTTTGATTGCCGACTCAGGGGTTGCGAGTTGAGTAATATCGATATGCTTTGGAATGTCTTTGCGAAAATAGATCCATAATACGGCTATCGAGGCGATGATGCTCAGTAGATTCGGTAAAAACATCGCTTGCGCGTATTCCCAAAAACCGATCTCAAAATACCCTGCGGTGACGATATTGGTGAGGTTTGAGATAACCAGCGGATTGGAAGCACTGTCCCCAATAAATCCCCCCGCCATCAAAAAGGCGAACATGGAAAGCGGTTTCATCTTGAGATATTTCATTTTTGCCAGTACGATGGGGGTGAGGATCAATGCTGCACCGTCGTTGGCAAAAAACGCCGATACCAATGCGCCAAGGATGAGGATATAAACAAACATCCAATGTCCGTTACCCCCTGAAAGGCGTGCCATTTTAAGCGCAGACCATTCAAAAAATCCGATCTCATCGAGCACCATTGAGAGGAGGATAATCCCGATAAAAGCGAGTGTCGCATCCCACACGATGGAGGTTACGGTGATAACATCCGCAAAGCTTACCACTCCCAATACCAGCGCCACAAGTGCTCCACCCACTGCTGTCGTGCCGATTTTCAACCTTCTAGGCTGCCATATTACTAAAACAAGTGTTGCTAAAAACACCCCGATTGCCAATGCCATCATCATTCTCCAACTCTTAATTGAGGGAATTGTATCATAATATCAACATATCTTGATATATTATTTTTATTTCGTTACACTTTCATAAAATCAAGGAGTCCTTATGAAACGTTTGCATCTTCATATCAGCGTCAAAGACCTCGAAAAAAACCGTCAGTTTTACACCACACTATTCGGCAGTGAACCGACAAAAGTCAAAGAAGATTACCTGCAGTGGCTTTTGGATGATCCCTATATCAATTTTGCGATTTCTACTGGTCGTGATAAAATCGGTCTTAATCATCTGGGAATACAAGTGGACAGTGATGAAGCACTTGACATCATCGAGCAGCGACTCATCGAGGGCAATATCATGGGCGAGAAGCAAGAGGAAGCACAATGCTGTTACGCTTCCAGCAAAAAATACTGGGTAGAAGATCCTCAAAACATCATTTGGGAAAACTACCATACGATGGAACAGATCGAAGTGTTCGGCGGTGATGAGTTTACGGGCGGAATAGGTTGTTGCCAGCCTACCTTTTCCAAAAACGGTCAATGGTCAACAGGCGGATGCTCGTAAATCATGGAAATCTTTTTACAAACCGCTGCGGCACTTAATGACGAAACCCGTGTACGTCTGCTGGCCTTTTTGAATCTTCACGGCCCGTTGTGTGTCTGTGATTTGCAGGAGAGTTTCGGGATGATACAATCACGCCTCTCACGCCATCTCAAAATACTCAAAGAAGCAGGATTTTTGCGGGTGGATCGTCAGGGAACATGGGCCTATTACTCGATACGCTCACCGCTTGATCGTTTCCGCAGCGAAGCATTGGCTGAGATCTCTACGCTGGGTATCGCCCTTCCCCCACTCATCAAACAAACAGGAGAATGTAAACTATGAAAAATGTGTTAATCCTCTGCACCGGCAACAGCTGCCGTTCCATCATGGCCGAAGCGCTTATCAATGCCAAAATGGGCGATTGTGTATTGGCCCAAAGTTCAGGGGTAAAAGCGAGCGGCAAGGTGAATCCTCATGCCCAAGCGCTGTTGGAAGCAAAAGGGTACTGGAGAGAGCAATACCACTCAAAAGTCATCGATACGGTTATCAATACCCCATTCGATCTCGTCGTCACCGTCTGCGATCACGCCCATGAAACGTGTCCGATGTTCCCAAAAGCCGTCAAGACGATCCATGTCGCGTTCGAAGACCCAAGCGGAAAAGAGGTGGAAGAGTATGCGAAAACATTAGCATTGATTGAAGAGACTCTTCTTCCTATTGTTAAATCCGAGTTGTGTGACTGATGATGTGGCAGGAGAGCGTCAACGTCCTCGTCTATGAGTGGCTTCAAATGCCGCGAGAGGATAAACTCTCCGATGCCCTCAATTTTTTTATCTACGATACGGTCAAAATCCTCTTTCTCCTCACCACGATTATCTTTGCGGTGACACTGTTGCGCTCCTATTTTTCGACCGAAAAAGTCAGGGTGTATCTCAGTAAAAAGCATGAATTTACGGGAAATATCCTCGCCGCACTCTTCGGGATCATCACCCCGTTTTGTTCCTGTTCGGCAATTCCCCTCTTTCTAGGCTTTTTACAAGCACGTATACCGCTGGGTGTGACGTTTAGCTATCTCATCTCCGCACCTCTGAACAATGAAATCGCCATTGCGATGCTATTGACGATGTTCGGATGGAAAGTCGCAGCGTTGTATATCGGATTTGGGTTACTGGTTGCCATCATGGGCGGGATTATCATCGGACGCTTCGGACTTGAAAAAGAGATTTTGATAGAGGTCAAACCCATTGAGGGGGAACTAAATGTTGATGAGCAAAAAATCGCTTTTAACACGAGACTCAAAGATGCCTATGAGTATACGCTGGATATTCTCCGAAAGATTTGGCTCTATGTCCTGATCGGTGTCGGTGCGGGGGCGTTTATACACGGCTATGTCCCGACTGAGTTTATCACTTCTATTGCAGGAGGAGACAATCCGTTTGCGGTACCACTGGCGACACTATTGGGAGTTCCAATGTACTCCAATGCCGCAGGGGTGATGCCGCTCATCGAAGTGCTCACCTCCAAGGGGATGCTGATGGGGACGGCACTATCGTTCATGATGGCGATCACTGCCCTCTCACTGCCTGAAGCGATGATACTAAAGCGTATTATGAGCCTCAAACTCATCGCTATCTTTTTTGGTACGGTGACACTGGGTATAATCGGTGTCGGGTATCTGTTTAACACAATTTTATAATTGATAGGAGTTAATATGAAGATTGAGATTTTAGGTACGGGATGTACTAAATGCAAAACGCTCGAAGAGGCCGCGAAACAAGCGGTAGCGCAAAGCGGTCAATTCGCCCAGATCGAAAAAGTCGAAGATATTATGAAGATCATGGAATACGGCGTGATGAGTACCCCTGCTCTGGTCATCGATGGAAAAGTACTTAGTACCGGCAAGGTTTTAAGCGTTACAGAAATCGTAGAGATGATTAAAGCGCATTGAGCCGAAGAGTGAACTGGACCAATCCGTTTTTTTGCCCTTCATCAGTTTGGCTATAATAAGTTCACACTATCTTTGCAACGGGAGATTGTCATGGATACAAACGTATTGGATATCGCAGCCCTGCACGTCACCGTTGATGCGAAAGAGATTATCAAAGGGGTTGATCTTAGAATAAAAAAAGGGGAGGTGCATGTCCTCTTCGGTCCAAATGGGTCGGGCAAATCCACTCTTCTGTGCGCTATTATGCAATTGCCTGGTTTCTCCCTCACTCAAGGAAACATACGCATACACGATACCGATATCGCAGGGCTTACCACCGATGCCATTGCCAATCTTGGGGTCGGTATGTCATTCCAGCATCCTCCCAAGATCAAAGGGGTAACGCTGGGCCGTTTCCTCACATCCATCAACCGATCCAACGATCTTGACCATGCCATCAAAGCACTCCATATGGAACCGTTTTTAAACCGAGAACTGAATGTAGGGTTTTCCGGAGGTGAGCTTAAACGGGCCGAAATCCTCAAACTCTATGCGCAAAGTCCCGATTTACTACTGATTGACGAACCTGAGTCGGGCGTTGACATTGAAAATATAGCCGTTATCTCCCATACGATCAATGCAATGCTGCAAAAAGATTCTCCGATGGCAGCGCGCGAACGATCTGC
>DASUNE010000043.1:0-4892 GCA_036277315.1 Sulfuricurvum sp. | reverse complement strand
CATCCGCATACAAAACAACACCGTCTGCCGGTGCAAAAAAATAGGAGCTGTCCGAATAAACAGCCCTATTCGGATCGCGAAAAAAATACTCTTCGGAAAGCCATTTCATCGGGCGCTCCATTATGGGTTCGACCTCTGTCTCAATCCATTCACGCAGTCCCTTGGCCATTTAGCTCATCCTTCTCGCTTCGGAGATCTATTTAAAATAATGTTATCACGCTTTTTCAAAGAATCATCTGAAATGCATACCTCCGACGTATGGGGGGCATCGACCTTCCCTATCGGATTTATTACACAGCATGGAGCCCAAGCTAAAATAGAGTAAAATTTCACCCAAAAATACAAAAGGATCATTCTATGGCATGGGCAACCGCACGACATATATTAGTAGCGACAGAAGAAGAGTGTAATACGCTCAAAGCACAAATTGAAAACGGCGAATCCTTCGAAAGCGCTGCGGCAGAGTACTCTAAATGTCCCTCAGGGAGAAAAGGGGGCGATTTAGGAAAGTTTGGTCCGGGACAGATGGTTCCTGAATTTGACAAAGCGGTATTCACCGGCGACGTCGGCGTTTTGTACGGTCCGATCAAAACCCAATTCGGCTACCACTTGCTCGAAGTAACCGCCAGAGGTTAAGGTTTTCTTTTCCCAACCTCCTCGTTGGGAATGTATAGTGCATTAGCATATTACTCCCCATTATCACCTTCCGTACAACATTCATCCCCTTGGCCATCTTCTTTTTACAATATATTTACAGATTATCGAGTACACTATTCGTCTATGCAGTAATGCAATACCCTAAAAGGATGTGCGAATGAAAACAAATGTCATATCGGTTTGTCTCACGCTTGCCGCCACAGCAATGATGGCTCAGCCGGTCACGTACGAAACAGAGGCCAATCTTATCACGAGCGATATTGAATATGTTCCTGTGACCCACTCCGAACCGGTTTATTCAACGATTACCAAAAATATTCCGCATGAAGTATGTCAGGATCAGCAAGTACCCCTCCAGCGACAAAGCAGCGGTAACAGTGTTGTCGGCGGCATTGTCGGTGGAATCATCGGCGGGGTATTAGGTCATCAGATTGGGGGCGGAAGCGGAAAAGTTGCTGCAACGATCGGGGGTGCGGCCGTAGGAACAATGATCGGACAAAATGCCAGCAGTGATCCTCGAACCACCTACCAAACCGTGCGTCGATGTGTAATACAGTATGAAACCAAGACCGATAAGGTCCTTACCGGATACATCAACTATGCCAAATACCGTAACCAAGACATTGCAAAAATGAGCGATGAACCGCTTAAAGAAATAAAAGTGACCAACTCTTTTAGTTTTTAAAAAGATACCATCACCCTATCAAGGAGTCAAAATGAAAAAAATACTACTGCTAAGCATAGCCATTGCGATGGCTGCCGGATCGTTGCATGCCCATGGAGGAAAACGTGGATATTACCGAGACTGGGGATATGGCGGCTGGATTTTCCCCTTTGTGGTGGGGGGGATATTGGGTTCTGCCGCCTCTCGACAGAGTGTAGTCTATGAGACGGAGCCGAGGGTTATATACACAACACCCCCGACCATGATTATTGAAGATGCCGGAGTGGATACCTTCGTAGAAGACTCAGAAAATGAGTGGAGGGAAGCGCCTGTATATGAAGAACGGTGGATCTATTTTGAGGATTGCAAATGTGAACGAAAAGTGCTCATCAACACCCAGCACTGACGATGGTATCTGTACGCTACAGGTGCGGTTGCTGATTCAGAAAAAGAACCATATGAGCAGTGCTGCACCGATACCGAGATTAAACCAGCTTCCCCCCTCTTCAAAAAGCATCACGAGAAGATCATAGTATTGACGCTCAATGGCAGAGGAGGCGGTTAACAACTCTTTTTTGGCATACGCAGTAATCTCGATCCCCCAAATAAAGGCGATGATTTCCGGTACGATTAAAAAGAGGACTATTCCCAAAAATCCCCAAAGCGATTTTTCCGGCTTCATAGCGGCAAAGGCTTTTTGGGTTGTGGGATTCTGGACGAGTTGTTGGGCTTTGGCTTTTATTTTATGTTTCATTGGATGGAATTATAGTCAAAAGAGAGCACTAACGCTAATATCACCGCTACAGCAGAGTACCGTTAACGTTTTTTGGATATCATGTTCCAAAAAAGGATATCCATGTTCTTCGACTATTTTCTCTCCTTCGGCCTCTTTTTCCTGACCGTCATGACCATTTTTGCACTGTTTCTATTTCTGTATGCCAAAGTGACCCCATACGATGATTACCAAATGATTTTTACCGAAAACAACACCGCTGCGGCTCTTGGATTCGGCGGAGCAATCCTAGGACTCTCTATTCCTCTATACAGTGCATTGACGTATTCCGTCTCTTACATCGATTTTGTTATGTGGGCAGGGGTGGCGATGTTTATTCAGCTCATCTTTGCTTTCATCCTAACTCGCTTAAGCGGTAAATTTTCTGTCAAAAAGCATATTACCAACGGGGATATCTCCGTAGGTGTATTGATGGCATTTATGTCCATCTCCATCGGTCTGCTGAACGCCGGTTCGATGAGCTATTAAACGGAATTAGAGTATGAAACGAATCGTCTATACCAGCGTTCCTACTGCCGATACGACATTTGCCACTGCCAATGATATTTTAAACACGGCGGCGAAAGCGAATAAACTCGAATCAATTACAGGGATGCTGATTTTCAACGGAAAATTTTTCATGCAATGCATCGAAGGACCTGACGACGCGATCGAACGTCTCATGGCCAAAATCATCAATGACACGCGTCACCGAGACATTGTCATCATTGGCGAAGAACGAGCCGATGAACGTTTTTTTCCTCAATGGAACATGGGATATCTGAACCGGGAAAAACAAATTCTTGACATCTTATATACCCATACTGCATCTACATTGTTGGATCCTGCAACGTTAAACATGCAACAGGCTACCTCCATATTGGTAGATCTCTCTTTTCTAATATAAAGGGACTCCTATATGGTAAAGGTCCGTCAATCAGATAGACTTTTAAGCAACAAAAACATTAGCTGCATGGATACAATATGAACATCGTTCCCCTCACCGAAGAGAACCTCCAGGTATATTTAAACCTTGCCCAATGCTATGAGGGAGAATTTTCGGCAATTACCGGAAAAAAACCGAATCAGCAGGGTCTGTTCGAGCTGGATACGCAACTGGACGATTCTACTATCGGGTTACTGCTGATCATAGAAGACACGCCTTGCGCCTTTGCAGCCATTGCGATCAAAGAAGACAAAAGTTATGAAATCTGCGAGTTTTACGTCGTCCCCTCCTTTCGAAAAAATTCCGTCGGTATGAAATTTGCCCGTATGATTTGGAGTATCTACCCTGGAGATTGGGAAATAAAGCAGATTGCCGGTGCCGAATACGCATCCGCATTTTGGCGTAAAGCCATTCATACAATCTATCAAGAAGACCGCTATGAAGACTCCTATTGGGGGACCGTTACCCGACAACGGTTTACGATCAACTGATCCATTTTCGGATTTTCAGCCTCTATATTGGAACAATAAACAGATGATAGAGACATCCAGACACGACTCATAATTTTAATTTATCATTCATCCGAAAAAATCTGATAGAATAGTACAAAAAGGAAAAAAAATGAAAAAGATTCTCATCGCGATGCTTACTATAACGTCTCTTCTTATGGCGAACGAAGCGGTAATAACCGAATTAAATGCGCTCACAGTAATCAAAGAAAACCAAATAACGGTGCTAAAAATCAAGGATGAAGGAGATATCTATTTAGTAAAGGGTGAGTCGGCATTGGTTCCCGCCGGTAAGCCGAAAAAAGTCTTCACTTTTTATGTAACGAAAGATAAAAAAATTCTCATCATGGGCAATGGCATCTATACCGCTACAAAGGAAAAAGTCACGTTCCCCTTGGAAAAAAATATTCTTGAAGGGAAAGAAGCATTCAGTTACGGGAGCGGCAAGGAAACATTGTATGTCTTTTTAGATCCGGAATGTCCCTACTGCAAACTGTTTGAAAAGAAAATGGCAACACTCAAAGAGAAATATACGTTCAAAATCTATTTGTTCCCATTGCCGTTCCATGCTGATGCTCTGCCGATGAGCAAATGGATTCTCTCGGGGCAAGACAATGCCGGTATGGGGGAAAGACTCATAGCCATAGCAAATGGTTCGACCGAGTATAAAAATAGCGTGTTGAGTCCGGAATCGGACATGCGGCTGACAGAAATCATTAACAGCCAAATAGAAGTGGCCAACAAGGCAGAGATAAGAGGAACCCCTACCGTGCTTGACAGCAAACTCAATAAAGTAAGCTGGCAAGGGTTATAAGACGTACTTTGACCATTAAGGAATTGCATTTCGTTTGAGCGAAAGGAGCAGAAATGGAGATCACCAACCGTGATATAGCAGCGACTTTCAATGAAATAGCGGAGCTTCTCGACATTCAGGGGGAAAATCCTTTTCGAATACGTGCCTATCGCAATGCCGCGCGTGCCATTTTTTCCTATCCCCAAGAGATGAAAAGCCTCGTGAATGAAGGATTTGATCTCACGACGCTAAAAACGATCGGGCATGACCTCGCAGCAAAAATAATCGAGATGGTCACGACGGGAGAGCTCGAATTTCTCAACGATCTAAAACGCCGTATTGCCCCGGAACTCGAAGAACTGCTCAAAATACCGGGGCTAGGGCCGAAACGGGTCCATCTTCTGTATGAGCACTTACATATTCGCTCCCTTAAAGAGCTCCAAATGGCTCTGGAAAACGGCAAATTAGACAGGATTGCAGGATTTGGTCCGAAACTGCTGGCAGCACTTCAAAATGCTCTTGGCAATAAACGCCTACCAACAAAACGCTAC
>DASUNE010000042.1:0-10269 GCA_036277315.1 Sulfuricurvum sp. | reverse complement strand
GTAAAACCCCACTGGTCATCGAACTTGCCAAATCGTTTACGAAACCGGCCATTGTCTTGCGTGGATATGGGCGAAAAAGTTCCGGAATGATCGTCGTCAAAGATCGTACTGTTTTGTGTGATATTACCCAATGCGGAGATGAAGCGATGGTGTATGCGATGTCTCTTCCTCACGCAATTGTCATTGTGAGTGAAAAGCGGGAGC
Organism: Sulfuricurvum sp.; assembly: GCA_036277315.1. Taxonomy (GTDB): domain Bacteria; phylum Campylobacterota; class Campylobacteria; order Campylobacterales; family Sulfurimonadaceae; genus Sulfuricurvum. Next base: position 10,065 of record DASUNE010000042.1, on the reverse strand, counting down.
GTGCAATAGCAGAAGCGGTCGCCATGGGATGTAAGATGGTGTTTTTGGATGACGGATACGGGAAACACGCAATAGAAAAACTTGATATTGTTATCGACGTACAGACTCCTAACACGTTTTGTCTTCCAAGCGGGGCCTATCGTGAAAGAATATGGAGCGATAAGGAGGTGGTTTTGGTACGTGAGGGCGAAGCGTTTAAGCGCCACGTAACGATACACAATCCTACCTCAAAAATGGTACTGGTCACAGCGATCGCACGACCCCAACGGCTGGATGAATATTTGCCTGATGTCGTTGAAAAGATTTATTTTGAAGATCACCACTTTTTTACACAATGGGAGCTTGAAGCGATCGTTAAGCGCACCGGTGCCCAGAGTCTCTTGGTAACTTCAAAAGACTTGGTTAAAATGTCATCTTTTAATTTGAACCTCTCTGTTTTAGAACTCTCGTTGGAGCTCGATGAGGGGTTGATTCTTACCGTAAAGGACTATGTAGATGCTACGCAAAATTGAGACCGTTAAAACCCTTATGGATGCCATGCCGTTCATCAAAGAATTTCGTGATGAAGTCGTGGTCATTAAATACGGCGGATCAGCACAAAGTTCAGAGGAGCTCAAAGCGAAGTTTGCCCAAGACATCGTACTGCTTCATCTTGTCGGGGTGAAAGTCGTCATTGTCCATGGCGGCGGAAGCCGTATCTCTCAGCTATTAAGTGATTTAAAAATCCCTACGGAATTTATAGATGGAGAACGGGTAAGCACACCTGAAGTCATGCGAATCGTTGAGATGGTGTTAAGCGGTGAGATTAACAAAGAGATTACCTCATTGTTAAACTCTCACGGGGCCAAAGCAATCGGTATCAGCGGAAAAGATGCCCATTTTCTCAAAGCCAAGCCAAAAGATGCCGAAAAATTCGGTCTTACCGGACGCGTTGAGAGTGTCAAAGCCGATGTCATCCATAATCTTTTGCGTGAAGGATTTATCCCCGTCATCGCTCCCATCGGTGCAGATGATGCTGTCGGCCATCCGGGATACAACATCAATGCCGATTTGGCCGCTTCGGCGATCGCGAGCGCGATTGGTGCGTGCAAAGTCATTTTTATGACCGATACCTCCGGTGTTTTGAACAAGGATAAAGAGCTTTTTTCCACCCTGACCGAAGCAGAGGTTGAAGCGCTCAAAAAGGATGGAACGATACACGGCGGTATGGTTCCAAAAGTGGATTCATGTCTCGAAGCCATAGATGGCGGAGTGCAAAAAGCACACATCATTGATGGACGAATCGAGCATGCGATTTTGCTTGAACTTTTCACCTCTGAGGGTGTGGGAACACAGATCACCCTCTAAGCCAAAGAGTAGAACGGGTTTGTTATAATTCGGCAATTTTTTACATTGGGGCATTGGACTATGAAATTTATTGAAACACGCGGAAATGATGGAATCAATCCTAATGAGGTCACTTTTTCAGAGGCGATTTTAAGCCCCATCGCGTCATTTGGCGGATTGTATGTTCCAAAAGAACTCCCGGATCTTGGCGTTGCCTTTTTAACCAAACATTTAAACTCATCCTACAAAGAACTGGCCAAAGATCTTCTCACAACGCTTGATATAGATATTGAATCGTCCGTTATTGATGAAGCATTGGCGTTGTATGACAAATTTGATGATCCTTCCAATCCTGTTCCTGTCGTAAAAGTACGTGATGACCTCTATGTGAGTGAACTTTATCATGGTCCTACAAGAGCTTTTAAAGATATGGCGTTGCAGCCTTTTGGGGTTGTTTTGTCGTCCATTGCCCAAAAGCGGGGGGAAGAGTATCTTATTTTAGCGGCGACGAGCGGTGATACAGGTCCTGCTGCCCTTGATACGTTCAAAAACCGTCCTAATGTTCGTGTCGTATGTCTTTATCCTGATGGGGGGACATCGGATGTTCAGCGTCTTCAGATGGTGACGGAAGATGCCAAAAATTTAAAAGTTATCGGTATTCATGGGGATTTTGACGATGCTCAAAGTGCGCTTAAAAAGCTTTTGGGATCGGCAAGCTTTAAATCAACATTGAAAGCGAAAAACATTGCTTTATCTGCGGCAAACTCCGTTAACTTCGGACGTATCATCTTTCAAATCATCTATCATATCCACAGCTATCTTGAGTTGGTGCGCCAAAATGTCATTCTGATGGGTGAAAAAGTTTATTTGGATGTTCCAAGCGGAAATTTTGGTAATGCATTGGGCGGTTATTACGCGACTAAAATGGGACTTCCTGTTGAAAAAATCATTATTGCTTCAAACGAGAACAACGTACTTACGCGTCTTATCAATACGGGGCGCTATGATTTGCGTCATGATAAAGTCGTTCCGACAACATCTCCGGCAATGGATATTTTGATTTCGAGCAATGTTGAGCGCATTGTGTACGATTTTTTCGGAGCAGAGCGAACCAAAGAACTCATGAACGGTTTGGAGAGTGAGCGCTTTTATGCCCTTACTGATGATGAGACGATGAAGCTTCAAGCCGTTTTTTCAGCCGATTATTGTATCGGTGCTGAGGGAAAAGCGTATATCAAAGAAGCCTTTGACAGCGGTTATTTGATGGATCCGCATACGGCTACATGTTTTAAAGCCTACGATTGTTGTTCGACTAAGGCGCTGAAAACCATTGTTTATTCTACCGCTGAGTGGACGAAGTTCTCTCCTACAATCGCCAATGCCCTCACGGGTGAAAATGATGCAAAAGACATTGATGCACTAAAATCGATTGCGGCAACCGCTAAAATCTCAATCCCTTCGGTTATCCAAGGCCTTTTTAGCAAACCGATCGTCCAAGATACCGTTATCGATAAAGAGAACATAGAAACTGAAATCTTAAAGTTTCTCTAAACATCATACTCCACTGCAAGTTCTGTCCGTGTCATTTTGAGTCGTTGTGCGAGGACGGTGGCAAGACTTTGCATAAAGTATAAAGCGGCTTTTTTGTGATGGGTACTAAAGATATCAAATGATTCACGAGATATCATATAAAGATCGGTATCGCTTGCAGCGATTGTATCGGTATAGTGAGGGCTTCCTTCCAAGAATGAAAATTCTCCAAAAAAACTTCCTTGCGTTAGTGTGCTTAGATGGACATTTTTTTGTTCACTAAAGGGTAGGATGAGACGAACAGACCCGCGACGAATTAAGAATATCTCTCCGGTAGAGTCTCCTGTGGAGTAAATTATTTCCCCTTTTTTAAACGTTTTGACAATCAAAAGTGTTTGTATCTCGTCTAATGTTTGAGCTTTTCTCCCCTTAAATAGATCAAAATCATTTAATTCTAAGAGCTTCATCGGATTACTTTCAAGAATATTGTCCTGCAAAATTTTATCTTCTACCCACTCGATGGCATCATCGAGATCATCGAAAACTTTGATGGGGCTAAGATGCTTGAGAAGACCTACATGATTGAAATAACTCTCCATATCATCCCCGCTTGGAAGTTTGTGCGGCAAACGTGAAAGAATTAAATATCCATCATGATCGTGGAGAATATCTTTGATTTGTAGAAGAATATGTGCGGCGGTCAAGTCAACGGTTTGAACACGTTTCATATCCAGTATGATGTATTTTTTATGTTGTAAATCTTCTTGCAGCATAGTATAAAGCTGATTCGCGGTTCCAAAAAAAAGACTTCCGTGTAATTCATAGAGAGAATATTCACGGCTTCTGCTGCTGAGATAGCGTTCTTCATTGACCGTACGGACGATTTTACTCCTTACTTTTGTTCCATCAAGTTGTCGATAGACGACAGAGGCACCCATTTGTTGTAGGATGTACAGTATCATGGCCAAGATTAATCCAACGGCTGCTGCTGCGATGAGGCTTACCCATAGCGCCGTAAAAGCAACGGTGATGATAATGAAAAAATCAAGAGCTGTTTTGGGGGTTTTGAGTAATTTTAAACTGTTGCGATCAATCATCCGTAGCCCGATGACGATCAAAATCCCCCCTAATGCGGCAAGGGGAATCCACGCGATGAAGATCCCTAGGATGAGAAACGCAACGATGGCCATAATACCTTCGATAAATCCTGAGAGGGGTGATACGGCACCGCTTGAGATGTTGACCATTGTAGCCCCCATCGTTCCGGATCCCGGCATCCCTCCAATGAGGGAAGAGGTGATGTTGGCTGAACCTTGTGCGATGAGCTCTTGGTTTGAATTGTGAAAAGAGTGGGTCATGGAATCGAGTATGACACACGTTTTGAGGGTATCGATTGAGAGCAGCGTGGCAAGGGTCAGTGCAGGGAGAAGGAGGATCAACAGTGTCTCTAGGGTGAAATGGGAAAGTATTTCAAAGCGTCCTAAAAACATTTGACCAAAATTAATTCCTTCGGGGCCTCCCAGTTCACCAATAATAAGGGGATTATTAGGGATAAAAAGAGAAGGGTCAATAAGTCCAAGCAGTGCGTATGTTCCAGTTCCCGCCGTCAGTGCAATAATGACAGAGGGGATGGATCGAAAAATTTTATTGCCATAGAACATGATGAGCATCGTGACAAAACCAATAGTCATACTTTGCCAACCCCATACGCTTGGAATGAGTATAATATCCAAAAGATGGGTCCCTTGTGCCAGTCCTAAAACATTAGGAGTTTGAGACGCAATAATGTAAAGTCCAACACCGCTAAGATAGCCGCTTACAACAGGAAAAGGCATGTATTTGATCAGTTTGCCCAAACCAATAAGACCAAAAAGTATTTGAAATACTCCTGCGAGCAAGGCAACAACCATTAACATGACAAAGATCATATCCGGTCCAAAATCTTTAGCAACATAAGTGATAGAAAAAGCGGATAATACGGCTACTGCCGGAGCGCTTGGGGCAGATATAAGACGATTTGTCCCCCCTAAAAGTGAGGCGATGATTCCTATGGCTGCAACGCCAAGTATTCCCGAAATCGCACCGTACGCACCATAATATCCCCCGATCGTTGCATAGATAGTTACACCAAAAGCGATAGCAGAAGGGAGGGTGACCAGCATAGCTGCCGTTCCTCCCCAAAAGTCAGCAAGTACATTATTGGATTTGAAAAGAGTTGGTCGAACCACGGTTACCCTCTTTCATTAAACGTATCATTTTTCTTAAGAGACATGCTTGATTCCATCAATTTAAGTTCTTGATCTCCATCGAGTAAAATCTTTTCGGATGTTTTTAGCTTGGACGGTTTTATTTTTTTGGGATACTCCGTATGGGAGAGAATGTGTCGAAAGCAATTAAGACGTGCTTTTTTCTTGTTGTCGGAGCGTATAATGACCCATGGAGCGTGTAACGTATGAGATGCGAGAAGCATAGAGTATTTTGCGATGGTGTATTTGTCCCATAAGTCTTGAGATTTGGCATCAACAGGGGAGAGTTTGAATTGCTTGAGAAGATCAGTTTTTCGCTCTTTGAACCGCTTTGCCTGTTCGTTTTTGGAGACTGAAAAATAAAATTTGAAAAGAATAATGCCTGAGTTTACCAGCATCCGTTCATACTCTGCGATTTCATGTAAAAACTCTTTGTGCTCCTCTTCAGTACAAAATCCCATGACCGGTTCAACGCCTGCTCGGTTGTACCAGCTTCGATCGAAAAATACTATTTCTCCGGCACTGGGAAGATGTTGGACATAGCGTTGAAAATACCATTGGGTTTTCTCAACATCGGAAGGTTTGTCCAGTGCGACGACACGTGCACCGCGCGGATTGAGATGTTCGGTGATCCTCTTAATGGTTCCCCCTTTACCGGCAGCATCACGTCCCTCAAAAATCATGAGGATTTTAAGCCCTTTGTTTTTAACATGGTTTTGGAGCTTGAGAAGTTCGATCTGAAGATCTTTGAGCTGCGATTCGTACTCGACAACACTGGCCTTGACCCAAATAGGGATACGCTTTTCTTTGGCATTTTTTTTATCTTTTTCTTCGTCATTTTCATTGAGACTTTTCCGTCTATCCGTATGGACAACATCGTTTACATTCGATGATTCAGCGATTTCGTCTCTCGCCATTGACCCTTTAGAATGCATAATAACCTCTTTTTTATAGGGTAACACTTGCGTGTATTAATTCGTTTATCTTTGAGGCATCATCGGTTGATGCAAAGCAGCTGTTCTCTCCACAGATCAAAAAGTTTTTTTGTGTTTCGTCGCGTTTGAGGTAAACAAACGGATAGGTAAAAGAGCCGCATTGTTCCAATAGATCTTTAGGGGCTTTTAGGATGCGGTCTCCCAAAAGATATCGTATGGTCTGTTCGGTGAGCTTGGGATAATAGATTGGATTTTTCATCAGTTTGATGGAGACGTATTCGAGACTTTTAAAGGCAAAATGGCGATATTTAGGATCAACAAGGCTTCCAAGACTGAATAAACCCTCAACCATCACCGCCATTGCACTGGGATACGAACCATCATCCAATTCACACACCGTAGGAAAAGCTCCGCGACTGAAATACCACCTGCCGTTATCATAAAACAACTCCAACGCTTTGTTCGCCAGTCGTTGTGCTTCGATGAGATAGTTTTCCTGACAAGTGGATTGATACGCTTCGATAAGGGTGGTGCATAAGTAGGCATAGTCTTCTAAAAAAGCCTCTATTTTTGGCGTTTTATGGATGAGCGTTGTATGATAAAGCTGCCCATTGATGAGCATGGCAGATAGGAGTGTATCCAATGAGGTAATAGCGCTTTGCTGATACGATGAAATTTGCTTTCCTAACACAAACAATGACTTAATCATCATGGCATTCCATGCGGTATTGATTTTCCGGTCAATAAACGGATAGACTCGGGTGGAGCGTATTTTTTGGCACTCCAGAACAAACGTTTCAAACCATTGCGGACGTTCCAATGAATCAAGGGTGATAATGCAGTCTCCTTCGAAGTTTCCATCCGGCGTTGCCCCGATTTGACGAGCCGCTTCGTGCGGATTCTTTATATCACAGTTTTTTAATGCACCCAGTATCTCTTCATAGCGGTAAACAAAATATTTCCCCTCAATACCTTGGGTATCTGCATCACTGGCACTGTAAAAAAGATTATCTTTCATCATGAATTTCATCATAAAATCCGCTGTTTGTGTGGCGCAGCGGAGATAATGAGGATTATCGTATTGGACAAAAGCCAGGGTATAGAGCTCGCATAACAGGGCATTGTCGTACGTCATTTTTTCGAAATGGGGAATCAGCCACGTCTCTTCGGTGCTGTAGCGGCAAAAACCTCCATCGATGAGATCATTCATACCCCCTCGCGCCATGGAATTCAAGGTATGGGTGATGATGTGTTGACGGGATGGATCGGCGTGTATACGTTCTTGAAGCATGAGCATTTTTAGGGTTGACGAGTGCGGAAACTTCGGAGCTTTTGAAAATCCGCCGTTGACCGCATCAAAATTATGTTGGGTTTGTTTGTCAAATTGGATCATAATCTTCTCATCCAGCTTTGTGGCTTGAATCGCTGTCTCTTTAGGCTTCATAAAACCGGTGATCTCATCCGCATTTTGAAAGAGTTTTTCATCGTTTGCCGCAACTTTATCGGCGATAATGGCGGTGAGTTCGCTAAATCCCATCATCTGCTCACGATTATGGGGAGGAATGTACGTGGCAGCGTAAAAAGGTTTATTTTGAGGAGTACAGAAAATGGAGAGAGGCCAGCCGCCGCTTCGACGGTTGAGAAGAAGGTGAAGTTCCTGAAAATGTTTGTCGATGTCCGGACGCTCTTCTCGGTCAACTTTGATGCAGATGAAATGTTGATTGACAAAGGAGGCGATCTCTTCATTTTCAAAAACATCGTGTTCCATTACGTGACACCAATGGCAACTGCTGTATCCGATAGAGATAAAGATCGCTTTGTGCTCACTCTTTGCTTTTTCGAATGCTTCATCGCACCATGGATACCAATCAAAGGGGTTGTCTTTGTGCTGTTGGAGGTAGGGAGAATCTTCGAGTGCAAGACGGTTGGACATGAGTGCTCCAAATTTATTATCTATTAGTGTAGCATTAATGGTTGTGAAGGAGCTGAAAATGCCGTTATGTTGATGTTAATATGCTAAAATATCTTCAGTGTAAAGATAAAGGATAAAAATGCGTTGGATATTAATGATGACTTTTGTGGTAATAAACGCATTGGGAGTAAGTTTTCTTCAGCCGGATGAGGCGTTTAAACCAAAAATTACGAATATTGATGATAGTACTATAGGTGTAGAAATTGTGTTGGGTGAGCAGATCTATCTCTATAAAGATAAGCTCAAAATAGAGGATGCCGATCCGGAAGACGGGATCAATTTTACGAGTGTTGAGACGATCACCAAAACCGCAGATCATGAGGGAGATAAGGTCTATGAAGAGAGTCCTATGACTCAGATACTCCTTAACGAAAGCAAAGATCTCAGCGGTCAACAAAAAGTCCGGGTCAAGCTCTCGTATCAAGGGTGTTCTTCGGCAGGGCTGTGCTATGAACCTGCAGAGAGTATTTTGGAGATTACCGTTGATGCAGATAAATTGAATGCTGCGAATCCTGCTCATCTTAAGGCACCGGCTTTGGCTGAACCGACAAAAGAGAAGGCAGCCCCTAAAAATGAATCGGAAACGGATCAAATTGCGAATGTCATCAAAGGGGGAAGTCTGTGGTTTATCATCATCAGCTTCTTTGGCTTTGGTATTCTTTTGTCGTTAACTCCGTGTGTTTTCCCCATGATTCCGATTATTTCATCGGTTATTATCGCGCAGGGTGAGGGGATGGGGACAAAAAAAGCCTTTTGGCTTTCACTTGTCTATGTTTTGTCAATGGCTGTTGCCTATACAATCGCGGGGATTTTAGCGGGATTGTTCGGAGCTAATTTGCAAGCCGCATTTCAGACCCCGTGGATTATTGTGGTGTTTGCCCTTGTTTTTGTCCTCTTATCGCTCTCGATGTTTGATGTGTATGAGCTTCAAATCCCCAATTTTATCCAATCCCGAATCTCGAAGCTCGGAGGCAATCGCAGTGGAGTCGCAGGTATCGCCATTATGGGCTTTTTATCGGCACTGATCGTTGGACCGTGTGTGGCAGCACCGCTTGCGGGAGCATTGATTTATATTGGTCAAACGGGTGACGCATTACTGGGAGGGATAGCCCTCTTTGCCTTGAGCATCGGGATGGGAGTCCCCTTGATGGTTGTGGGGACCACATCGGGCCGCTTTATGCCTAAACCGGGTATGTGGATGGATGTCATCAAAGCGATTTTCGGTGTCATGCTTCTTGGTATTGCCATTTGGATGATGGGCCGTGTTTTGGATGAAAATACGACGTTGTTGTTATGGGGAGGGCTGGCAATTTTTGTAGCGGTCAATACAGGTGCATTAGAGCCTTTGGGGGAACATCCTGCATGGAGTTCTCGTTCCAATGTAAAAGCCCTTGGATTTTTGATATTGCTGTACGGGATGTCACTGCTGCTTGGGGGGATGGCCGGTGCGACCAATCTTTTACATCCGCTCGATCCTTTTTTGAGCAAAGGTAAAGAGACGGTAACGCAAACAAGGACCCATAAAACATTTGAAAAAATTACATCCATTGATGAATTGGATGCGATTTTGGCAGAAAATAAGGGTTCTCGTGTGATGGTCGATTTTTATGCCGACTGGTGTACTTCTTGTAAAGAATATGAAGAAAAAACATTCAAAGATGAAACGATTAAGAATGCGATGGATGCGTTTGTATTGATTCAGGTCGATGTAACGGCAAACGATGAGGCATCCAAAGCCATTAGCAAAAAATACGGGATCTTTGGACCGCCGGCTATTTTGTTTTTTGATGAACAAGGGCAAAACATTGAGAGTGCAACGATCATCGGATTTAAAGAGCCTAAAGATTTTTTAAATCACTTGGAGAGTGTAAAATGACTAAATCGCTGTTAACCGTATCTCTTATCGTATCGTGTGCATTAGCCGAAATCAAATGGGTGTCAACCTATGATGCAGCGCTCAGTAAAGCCGCAATAGAGAAAAAAAATGTGATGGTGATACTTTCAAAAGAAGGCTGTCCGGCGTGCGAATACATGAATGACATTGTTTTTGAGGAGC
>DASUNE010000041.1:0-9189 GCA_036277315.1 Sulfuricurvum sp. | reverse complement strand
GAACAAGTGTATTGGTTGCCAAACATGTACGGTTGCGTGTAAAACGCAATGGACGAACCGTAATGGTCGTGAGTATATGTATTGGAATAACGTTGAGACGTATCCTGGTACGGGTTACCCTAAAAACTGGATGGAACTCGGTGGTGGATTTGATGCTGCCGGCGATCTTCAGCCAGGGGTCATTCCTAATCTCGAAGCGGATTATGGGGTGCCTTGGGATTATAACTATGAGTCATTGATGACGGATGCTCCTGATCACAAACAATTTCAGCCGCACGTGTCTCCAACTTGGGGACCAAACTGGGATGAGGATCAGGGAGCGGGTGCATTCCCTCAGGATAACTATTTTTTCTATTTACCACGTATTTGTAATCACTGTACGAATCCTGGTTGTTTGAGTGCGTGTCCTCGTGATGCCATCTTCAAGCGTGATCAAGACGGTGTTGTTTTGGTGGATTTGGATCGTTGTCAAGGGTACCGTTACTGTATTGCAGGATGTCCTTACAAAAAGATCTATTTCAATCCAAAAATCTCTAAATCAGAGAAATGTATCCTTTGTTTCCCACGTGTTGAGCAAGGTCTTCCACCGGCATGTGCACAGCAATGTGTTGGACGTATCCGTTTCGTCGGGTTCTTGGATGATGAAGAATCACAAATTTACAAATTGGTACACAAGTACAAAGTAGCGATCGGTTTGCGTCCGGATTACGGCACACAACCAAACGTTTATTATGTTCCTCCAACCGAATCTCCTGCAAAATTTGATGCAGAAGGGCGTATTATCGAAGGTTCAACACGTCTTCCGATCGAAGAGCTTGAAAAATTGTTTGGACCGGAAGTTCACGGAGCGATCAAAACGTTGAAAGACGAAATGAAGAAACGCAAAGAGACAGGCGTAAGTGAATTGATGGATATTTTGATCGCGTATCAACATGCGGATATGTTCCGTCTTGATAATAACTACTATCAACAAGTAGCTAAAGAGCAAAAACGTACACCATTGGCACCGGTAGATACTCGTTATCTTGTCGGTAAATTTACAAAAGCTGGAGGACACCACTAATGAAAACGATATTAACAACGATTCTTTCATTGGGTCTTGCTGCATCTGCTGCGTTGGCAGCTGATGGAGCAATCACAGCAGTAAAAGTTGCCAATGTCAATGATGCGGCAGTTTGGGCAAATGCAAAATTTTCATCCGTCACTTTGTATCCGCAAACCGCTATTGAGTTTAATGATAAAAAAGCCAATGCTCTTACTGAAAACATGAAAGCTAAAAAAGCAGATGTTGCTGCAGTGTATGATGGAAAAAATATCGCTTTGATGGTGAAATGGGCGGACAAAACGAAAGACGTTGAGCAATGTATGACCAGCGATGTGTATACAGACGGATTCGCCGTACAATTCGCGGGAGCAACCGCTAAGCCGCAACCTCTTCCGTACATCGGTATGGGTTCAACGGGCCGTCCGGTTGTTGTTCATTTGCAAAAAGCGACTGCAAAAGTGTATGAGCCAAATGGCAATAAAGATGTCGGGATGCAAATCAACCGTCAACAAACGGGTGTATTTTTGAAAGATCTTGCTGAGTTCGATGCTAAAGTAGCTTCTCTTGCAAATACAGACTATGAGCGCGTATACGTAGGTGAGGGATTCCGTTCATTGACAGAAGTTAAAGACGGTTCTATTAAATCAAATGGTGCAATGGTTCACGGCAGTAACGGCTGGACAGGTACGCTTAGCCGTCCTATGAAAGACGAATATGTCAATTTAAACGGAACGGTGCCTGTTTCTATCGCTGTTTGGGATGGATCAAATATGGGCCGTAACGGTCTTAAAAATTTGAGCGCATGGGTTGCTATCAATCTTGATGGACAAAAAGCGAATGCGGCAATGGTTGCGGATTTGACAACAGAGTCAAAAGGGGATGCTGCAAAAGGGAAAGCTGTTGCTGAAGCGAATGGATGTAACGGTTGTCACCAAATGACCGCTGCTGATCCTAAGTCCGTTATGGCACCGTCATTGAAAAACATTGGCGGATATTCATCGGCTTCTTATTTGCGTGAGTCTATGGTTAAGCCATCGGCAGTTGTTGTCCCTGGATACAACCGCAATGCACATGCCAATACACCATGGTATAATATTGAAAAAGGTAAGCGTGTTTCTACAATGACCGATTACAGTCACTTGAGTAAAGCGGAGCTTGAAGATATCGTCGCGTACCTCAAAACGCTTAAAGCGGAGGTTGAATAATGAAAAAGCTAGTATTAATCGCAGCTGCACTTGTTGTTGGTGTATTTGCCAATGAAGGCCAAGAATTTGAAGGCCTTTTAACAACTCCAGGATGTGCTGCGCAAGGAGCATTCGCGGATTGTTATTTGGAAAACTATGCGTGTGGATCGGATGGTTGTAATAAAAATATTGAACCGGGTGAAAGTACAAATCCTAAATTGGCGCTGTTTCAGCACGGTACAGGAAAAACGTATTTAGTTGATACTTCTAAACTGAAGGTCTCTGAGCTTGGTGAAGGGATGAATAAAAATGGTGTTATTATCATGGGCGTCCTTGACCCTAAGACAAATACCATTGCTGCAACCGAATTTAAAGCTCCACCACCACCGAAAAAATCATTTTTCAAAGGGTGCTTATAAACACTACACTCTTTCCCCTTGGGGGGAAGAAGTAATTACCCCCTTGAGGCTCTTTTGAAGCTACTCTATGACACAATCCCCTTTTCTTTTAGGAACCATTTATGAATACTGAATACCGACGTTACATCTATGCTTTTTTATCCCGTGTTATGAGTAATATACCCGATCGTCGTTTTATCACTGATCTCAAAAACAATCCCGATTTGCTCGAGGTTATTGGTGAAGAGACTCAAGGCTGGGTTCAATCGACCAGTGAAGAGGAGCTGTATGAAGCACTAAACGCGGACTATACCTCGATGTTTTTGCTGAATGCTCAACCGGTAGAATCGTTTGTATTGGATGCGAAAAACGAGACCCTCGTAGGGTTGCAAAATCCTGTTATGGCCTTTTATTTTACCCATGGATTTGAACTCAATATGGATCAGACAGAGCTCATGTCACCTGATCATCTTTCAATTGAGCTCGCATTTATGCAAATGCTTGTCTTTAGAAATGAGATGAAGGCCCAGGTGCAATTCATGGATGAGCATTTGTTTATGTGGGTGATCCCCTATATGCTTGGAATGAAAAGCATGGCAGACACTCCATTCTATCGTGACATATGTGACTTTATGGTAGAGTTTTTGTGCTCAGATTATGAATATCTACATCAAGAGTCGAACAATGGCTAATCACAATTTTATTCAAAAAAAGAACCTTTTTGGGTTTGTTGCAACACGCTGTCTGCGCAATGAATATTTTCATAATGACTGTCATATTTGTATTGATTTGTGTCCTAAGGATGCGATAAATTTGGTACGAAACAAGTTGACATTGTTTGATAATGAATGCGTTGAATGTGCGGGATGTATTGGAAGCTGTCCAACCGAAGCATTTGAAATAGAGAGCTTTGATCCCAATGAGTTTTCCGTATCTTTTCAGGGACAAGAGAACGAGGTGGTTTCCTGCAAAAGCACAACTCCTTGCCTTGGAGTCTTCGATGCCGATCATCTGTTGGTCATGAGCTTACGAGGTGAGATGGACGTTGTGTGCGATATGAGTCATTGTGCAACGTGTGTTTTGAATGAAAACGGCACTATGGAAACGGTGATTCGTGGACACATACAGCAAGCGAATGATTTTTTAACCCAAATATCGGTTGCTAAAGAGATTAAAACGATTGAAATACAAGAAGAACAAGAGCCGCGGCGTGCCTTGTTCCGAAAAGGATTTGAAAAAGCAAAAGAGGCTATTCGCGAGAATGAAAAACCTCTTAAAAGTATGACAGCCTCTCACCATGCCCTTGCGGATATGGTTATGCCCTTAAAGCGGATTCTTTTAAAAAACAGTCTCAAAGAACACGTTGGGAGCATGGCAGTCACGGAATTTACCGAGTCAACTCCGCTGTTTTTCAATAAACAGATTGATTTTAATACGTGTACGAATTGTGGGGATTGTACACAATTTTGTCCTACCAATGCCCTGTTTCCAACATCCGACAAACAAGGGATTTATTTTTCTCAAGGAAAATGTATCGGATGCGGAATCTGCGAAGATATTTGCAAGCCCAAGGCCATTACGAAAAAAGAGGGCTTCGATATGGTGAGTATCGCTTACGAGCGTGCAACCGAGCTTGTTCATTATGAAATGATCATGTGCAATGAGTGTCGCTGTCCTTACCCTTACAAAGGCGGGGACCCGATCTGTGATCGCTGTTCAGGATATAAAAAAGAGTTTAGCAATATGTTTACATTGGCGCGGGATCTGTAGGAACTCTTTTGCGGTGCGCTCAAGGAAACATCGCTTCGCGAGCGGTACTCTTGTTTTGTCGAACCGTGAATACACCATCTTTCGCTCAGGCGAGAAGGGTACTTATTTCTTCTCTATGACTTCTTTCGCGCTTTTAATCGCACTTTCCATCGTTGATTTAGCCACACTCCATGCCCGTTTCCCCATCGCTTTTGCCTCTTGGGCAGAAGGGGAATTCAGCAATGCCGCTCCACGTTCAGTGACTTCTTGTTTCAATTTTGCAAGCTTGCTTTGCAACAGTTTCGCCGTTTCTTGAGATAAAATCGCAAGTTCATCCGTGTCGAGACGAATTTCTGTGCCAATGGTTTTGAGTTGGTCAATAATTTCCGGAGAGTTTTGTTTCGCTAGTCCGTGGACAATTTGTCCAAAGAGAGTATGGATCTGCTCCAGCTCATCTTCGATCAATTGATACTCTTTGCGGTAAAGTGCTCTGATCTCATCCGGAAGATACAGCAGGTATTGACGAAACTTCTCTATCGATTTGTGAAGGGCAGAGCGGATTCCCAAAAGAGTTCCGCGTAAGATAGGTTGGGCTTGATTGGGAGTCGCTTCGGCAATATTGAGAGCACTTTGGAGAATACTGGAAAAAATACGGCGAATCCGTACCGCATTGAGAACGTTTGCATTGAGGGTTTGAAACGTGATCTCTTTGATAATCTCATGGAGAGTCTCTTCGATATCGGTACCGCGCTCCAGGGTGGTAATAATAGCGGATTCGACCATCTCCTCAAGTATGTCGAGCAGGTCAACCGATTGAATCTTGATTTGATGCAATTTTTCTAAAACGGCATCCTCCCCCTCGAACATCCTCTCTAAACTATCAAAAAACTTGTATTTTAGATGTTGAAGTTCATCGCTCTTTCGTGCGATTTGACGCTCTAGGCGTTCCTTTTGTTCGAGTAGTTCTTCCAGCTCGGTATGCAATTCTTGAGATTCTTCTTTTAACACACCAAGGGTCAGTGTTTTGAGTGCATCCAAAGGTAAGGTACTGATATGGGCAAATTTGGTTTGAAAGGTTTCGAGACTCATAGATTTCCTTTGTACGATTAAAACGCCATCGAATTTAATTATAACACCATCTTGATATGAGGATGCGCTTTGAGTGTTTCGTAAAAATAGGTACGTTCATCCTCATTATGCACCAAGAACTCTAAGTTCATGCTGATGTATTTTCCGCTGCTGCTGGTGTTGGAGGGGACAAGCGTATAGCTGCGCTCGATGAGTATTTCCATGACTGCGATTTCAATCCCTGCCCGCTCATTGGCGACGACTTTGTAGCACCATGAGCATGGGTATTGGAGATCTAGCTTTTGTCCGTTAATTTCGCAGGTAATCGCCACTTTTGCCTCCTGATTTGGTTTCGAGCTGGATGGGACCGATGATCATCCCTTTGTCAATTGCTTTAAGCATGTCGTAAATGGTCAGCAATCCGATACTTGTCCCGGTGAGGGCTTCCATCTCGACGCCCGTTTGACCGCTAAGCTTGGCGGTGACGGTGAGACGAAACCCCGGAAGGTGCGGAAGTTCATCGATATCACAGTTGACACCGCTTAGGTTGAGCGGATGGCACATCGGGATAATATCGCTCGTTTTTTTCGTCCCCATGATCGCTGCGATGACCGCTGTTTGAAGTACCGGCCCTTTTTTGGCCGTTTGGTTGACGACGGCATCGAATGCAGCTTGGCTCATTGTGATGAGTCCGCTGGCAACTGCGGTGCGTGAGGTCGTATCTTTGTCGGATACATCGACCATTTTGGGCCGGTTTCGTTCATCTAAATGGGTTAAATTCATTGGTCTATCACTTTGATTTATTTTTATTATTATAGCGCGAAAGTGCTTCTTCGTATTCGTGCGGATGGTTTAAATTGATAAAAGGATCTTCATTTTCAAACTCAACATAATGGGTCTTGCTAAGACTCAGCAGTTTTCCTAATCGGTGATCGCTCTCTCGTAGCATCCGCTTGAAGCCGTTTAAAAGGGAGAGATGATAGATCCCAATCATCGGGTGGGTTCCTGAGACCGTTTTGGCGATCACGGCATCAATATCGCCTTTGTCGGCGTGCAGCAATCTCCCGATAGTCTTCTCGTCAATAAAGGGGGAATCAACACTTAAAACAAAAATACGGTCGCTTTCGAGGGTTTCGAATGCGCTTACAAATCCTGCTGTCGGAGCAAAATCAACATCGGCAGGGTCGAGGATAAAGTTGGCCTCAAAATCAAATTTTTCGGCTGTTTTCGTCGAGATAGAGACATGGCTAAAAAGCTTTGAAAGTCGGTCGTACTGATACTGTGCAAGCGAGGAAGCGTTGCCAAAAGGAAGGAGCGATTTGTCTTGTCCCATACGGGAACTTTTTCCCCCTGCAAAAAGGACGCAAGGGAGATCAAACATTATTGCAATGCCGCTTGAACGAGCTGGGCCATCCCCGGAGTCGTCCCTTTTGTGACATAGTCGAGGAGAAAAGGGGTGAATTTGCTGACCATATCCGGCTTCATCCCCAGCTTGGAGAATTGATCAGCCACCGGAGCTGTACTGGCGGGTGCAGCAGACATCAACGAGCCGATTGCCGGCATGCTTGAGGTCAGGGATTGAAAATCCGCCGGTTTCATGTCTTTTTTGGCTTCACCCAATAAAGCGGCTGAACCGCCGATGGCTTGTGTTGGGGTAACGCCCAAGGATGAGGTCAGGTTTTTTACCAACGGATTTGAGCTAACGGAGGTATTGGCGACAACGGCATCGGTAACCGGAGAGGCTTGCTGCAGCAGGGAACCAAAATCAAAGGCAAACGCATTTGAAGTGATCAAAGAAAGGGAAAAAGTAAAAGCGATCAGAGAACGTTTCATGGTAAATCCTTTAAATAATAGTCGCGGGATCGGTAATGACCCCGGTGATAGCAGACGCAGCCGCGACAGCAGAGTTTGCCAAATAGACTTTGGATGAGCGTGAGCCCATGCGTCCGACAAAGTTGCGGTTGGTCGTGGCAATGGCGACTTCATTATCTCCCAAAATTCCCATATATCCACCCAAACATGCACCGCAGGTCGGATTGGAAACAACACCGCCCGCATCGATGATAATGTCCATGTAGCCCGCTTTCGTCGCTTCGCGCGCGATGCGTTGGGTTGCGGGGGTAACGATGAGACGAACATCGGGATGGACTCGTTTGCCTTTGAGGATTTCAGCGGCGATCTTAAGATCTCCCAGTCGGCCGTTGGTACAGCTTCCGATGAACGCTTGATCGATTTTAATACCATCCTTGACGGCTTGGCTAAGGCTGTGACCGTTGGAAGGCAAGAACGGATAGGCAATGACCGGTTCGAGATTGCCGACATCGATTTCGAGTATCTGAACGTAGGTGGCATCGTCATCGGAATAGTGGAGTTTCGGTTCGCGAGCGAGAGGCTTATCGGCCAAGAACTCTGCGGTGATTTCATCGTAGGCTACAATACCGCTTTTTGCACCCGCTTCGATCGCCATGTTGCACATGCTGAAACGATCATCCATGTTGAGGTGAGCAATCGTGCTTCCGGTGAATTCAAGAGTACGATAGAGGGCTCCATCGACGCCGATCAACCGGATGACTTCGAGGATGATGTCTTTACCGGTCGTATATTTCCCCGGTTTCCCGCTCAAGACTACTTTGATGCTCTCAGGGACTTTGAACCAATTGCCTCCGGTAATCATCGCAAAGGCCAAATCGGTCGATCCCATCCCCGTAGAGAAAGCTCCAAGCGCACCGTGTGTACACGTATGGGAGTCGGCACCGATGATGACATCACCGGGTACCACGAGCCCTTTTTCAGGGAGAAGGGCGTGCTCGATTCCCATGTCTTTTTCGTCAAAAAAGTGTTTCATCTGATATTTTTTGGCAAAATCGCGGCTGACACGGGCTTGGTTGGCGGAGGCGATGTCTTTTGCCGGGATAAAGTGATCGAGGACGATGGAAAAGCCTTCTGGATTGGCAAGTTTGGTCGCTCCGATGTCTTCAAATGCTTTGATCGAGATAGGGGTTGTGATGTCGTTTCCGATAACCATATCGATCGGACAGCGGATGATTTCACCTGCGTAAACGGGTTTTCCGACGTGTTGAGAGAAGATTTTTTCGGTAATGGTTTGGTGCATAATGGGTACCTTGTTGGAGGGTAAAAATAATAATACGATTATAGCACGTGAGGGTTTAATGAGCCTTAGAAAATCGTATGATAAACTTCGCATCAAAAAGAAGAGAGTATCATGATTATCTGGCACAACCCAAAATGTTCAAAATCGCGTGAAGCATTGAAACTGCTTGAAGAAAAAGGGCAACCGTTTGAGACCGTAAAATATCTTGAAACGGTACCTTCAAGAGAAGAAATTGTAACATTACTGGGAATGCTTGGGATCGGGGCTCGCGAGCTTATGCGAACCAAAGAGGATCTTTATAAAGAGCTGGGATTGGCGGGAATGAGGGATGAAGCGATGCTTATTGATGCCCTTGTCGAGCATCCAAAATTGATCGAGCGACCGATTGTGATCGATGGCAATAAAGCGATTATCGGTCGTCCGGTGGAAAAAGTGATTGAGTTTTTAGCCTAAGGCTTTTCGTTGCCGTTCTTTTTTAAAACGCATTGTGATGCCAAAAGTTCAGGTCGATATTCAAAGTGCATCGTGTCGTAGTGATACCAGCGTCCTCCCCAGATAAATCCGTGTTTTTCAAAGATGCGGACGATCGAGAGGGGCATCGTGTTTTTATAGCCGATTTTCGCCGTTTCACTT
>DASUNE010000040.1:0-11665 GCA_036277315.1 Sulfuricurvum sp. | reverse complement strand
ACACTGACCTCTTTGGTCGCACGGTAGACAAGATGAAGTTTGGGGAGCTTTTGATCTTTTTCACCCAGTGCCGCAAAAGTGTTTTCGACAACCACGACCGCCGAATCGACCAGTATTCCCACCGCAATGGCCAAACCGCCCAAACTCATGAGATTGGCGGTTATCCCAAAATAGCGCATGAGGATAAAAGCGATGGAGAGTGCCAACGGAAGGATCACCGCCACGCTGATGGCTGCGCGTACATCCCCTAAAAAGAGGAGCAAGAGGATGACGACCAGCACGACCGCTTCGGTGAGTGCTTTGGAGACCGTATCAACCGCTTTTTGGGTGAGTTCGCTGCGATCGTAAAAAGGGACGATCGTGACCCCTTTGGGAAGGGTGGGTTCTAAAAGCTCAAGACGCTCTTTGATATCGATAATACTCTCTTTGGCGTTTGCTCCGCGCAGTGCCATGACAAGCCCCTCGGTTGTCTCTCCGATGCCGTCTTTCGTCACGAATCCCATACGGGTGCGCGACTCTTCGGTAATGGCGCAAAAATCACTGATCCGGATGGGACCGTTATGCGAATGGATGGTAATGTTGCCGATCTCATCTTTGTTTTGGACACCGCTTTGCACCTTGACGAGATATCCCTCATCGCCCCGGTCGAGTCTCCCAGCACCATCGTTTTTGAGGTTTTCGGCAAGCGCTTGTTCGAGCGTGGAGATGGTGACCCCCAGTCGTCCCATGGCGCTTACATCCGGAACAAGGGTGATAGTGCGTGCTTCACCCCCTAGTGCATTGATATCGGCAACCCCTTTGGCTCCGCGAAGCGCAGGGCGGATGGTAAAATCGAGCAATTCGCGTTTAGCTTGCTGGCTGATATTGCCCTCGATGGTGAACATAAACATTTCACCCAATGGGGTCGTGATCGGCGCCATTCCCCCATTGACCCCTTTTGGAAGTGATTCCATCGAAGAAGAGAGTTTTTCAGAGACTTGTGCACGGGCGCGGTAGACATCGGTTCCGTCTTTGAAATCAATGGTAATATCCGCGATACCGTATTTGGAGGTACTTTTGAGCATACTTTGATTTTCCAGGCCCATCAGCTCCGCTTCAAGAGGACGAACGACTCTCGTCTCTACCTCTTCCGGGGTCATTCCTGGAGCTTTGAGGATGATTTTTACCTGCGTCGAAGAGATGTCAGGAAACGCATCGATAGGGATCTTAAGAAACGAATAGACCCCTGCGATGAGGATCGCCATCCCCATGAGTAAAATCACAATCCGTTGTTTGAGTGAAAACTCGATAATGGTGCGTAACATTATTCAAAACCCAATCCGCTCATCGCGCCTTTGAGAATCACTAATCCGCTGATGGCGACTTTGGTATTGGCATCAATCCCTTTTTGCCGTACCAAAACCCCCTCTTTGGTCGTCGCCGAAATCAAAAGTTCCTGGGCTCGAAATCCTGTACGGTTTTTAATAAAACAGATCGTTTTCCCTCCGAATTGTGCCAGGGCCTGAGAGGGAATCAAAATAGAGGTCGTTGGGCTGGATGCCGACACTAATACCCCCACGGTTGTCCCTGCACGCAACCGTACATCACGAACACGGGCGATAGCGATGGCGGAGTTAGTCGAACCGCTGATAGAAGGGGATACAGAGAGTATGGTTCCTATCGGACGGTTATCTTTAGAGAGGACCTTATCTCCTTTGGAAATAGAAGAAATAAGATTAGGCGAAATATTAATCATCGCTACCATCGCATCCGTATCCGAAATCCGAAAATAAGGCTGGTAGGGGGTGATTTTTTCAGCCACAGCCAAGGGAGCAGCCGTAATGATCCCATTTTTTTGTGCGATAACCGCCATAGATCCGTCCGTACTTGGACGAACCCCAGCGAGGGTAAACTGCGCTTCGAGCGTCGAGATACGTGATCGTAATGAAGCAGCTTCGAGCGCACTTATTTGGTACTCGCGATAGGATATGATCCCCTCTTTATAGAGAACCTCATCTTTTTTTACATTGTTTTGGATACTCTGATAACGATTTCGCATCTCTTTGAGCTCAAATCCATTGGCTAACAGCTGAGGAGAAGCGATACGACAAAGGACTTGCCCTTTTTTTACCCGATCACCCGCGCGAACATTCAACATTATCACAGACGCTTCGTGATCGAGAAAATAACTTTTGGACTTCTCTTCATCATAATCAATTTTTGCAATCAAAGGGCCTACCGTCGCACTGCTCGTCATACTAACGCTCCCGGTGCTTATTCCCATTTTTTTCATCTGGACTTCGCTGATCGTGATTTGCGCCATTGCCGCCGTTGCTGCTATCAGCAGTAGTAAACTTCGTTTCATTACCAAATTCCCCCTATTTTTTCTTCGATTTCACCCATCTCTTGAATGTAATTTTCTTTTAGCTCAAGAGTACGCAAGCGTGCATCATAATAGGCATTTTTGGAAGCCAGATATTCAAACTGTCCCATCACGCCCCCCTCATACCCTTTTTGCGCCATGGCGAAGAGAATTTCATAATGTTTTTCATTTTCACTGACTATTTTAATCCTCTCTTCACGCTCAACCAGATGTTCCAACAACGCAGCGACACTCAATTGAAGCTTTTGCCGGCTCACTTCCCGTAAATGGAGAAGAGAGCTTCGCTCACTCATCAACGCCGCAATCTTATTTTCATTTTTACCGCCAAGAGCCAAAGGAAACGTGAGCCGAAAATCAAGACTGTTTTGTGTCGGTTCCTGCGTCATCCCAAGCCCGACAGCTACGGACTCGACGGTTGAATGACGCAGGGTAGAAATCTTAGCATCCAATGCTTCGATCCGTACGTCAAGGGACTTTAGGAGTGGAGCATCTTTGAAACGATCGGATAATGCGGAGGATTGTATAAAAGCAAACGGCATATCATCAACAATGACCTCTTCATTCATCATTGCCGTTTCCTTAAGACGGTGCTGGGCATGTTCGGCTTCCATCAAAGACGCCGCCACTTCTTGGAGTGTCGTTCGATATTCGCTTTCCAGCCGGAGCAATTCCATCTGCGACAACCGTCCGGCTTTAAACTTTTTCTCTCCGGCTTGGTACGTTTTATATGAAAAATCACGTTTTTGCAAAAGAATCGAATTTCTCTCACGTTCAACTCCATAAAGAAGCCAATCACGCTTCAAACCAATCTGTATCTGCCCCTTTTGGACACCCATATGAACCTGAGTCTCTTTTTGCAGAAGTTCAAACTCATGTTCCTGTGCCGAACGAAGCGATGGATTTTTAAACGAATAATCAACCATTGCCCCATATTCCATACCGCTGTTGGCACGATCATCCGCATTGATTTTTCGCGCGGAGGTTTCGATACTGAGAGGTTCAGAAGCCATTCCCGAAGCTTTTTCAAAACCGATAGCATTCATACGGCCACTCGATGTAATCATCTCTTCTGAAACCGTGTAAGCCCGTTCTGAAAGATCCTTAAAACTGATTGCACATCCTAAAAAAGGGATTAAAACAGTACTGTATACCCATGCGTATCTCATTGGCGTGGTTCCTTTTTTAAAATTGTCATTGGCGGGATTGACATAAAGCCGTCAATGTTTGGTCGTGGACCACTAACGGACGATCCCATCGCTCCCTAAAGCGATAAAGAAAGAAGTGAAATAAATGAAAATATCATGATGGTATTGTATAGGTTCAACGTGAGAAAATCATGAGAGCATCAATAGCACTCTGCGGTTATCTCCAGCACTGCTTCTTCTTTTTGTGCATATTCACACTGCGCTTTCGTCATTTTTACATCGCTAAAAATCGTTTGCCACATCAGCGTATTTTTTAGATTTGCAGAGCGTAAATCGTTATGAAGAAATTTTGATGCTCCGATCTCAGAACCTCGAAGATCCGTTTTAGTTAAAATCGCATCGGTAAAATCAGCTTTCCATACCTTCGCGGCACGCATATCCGCACCGCTTAGATTGCTTTGATTGAAATGTGCCCCTTTGAAGTTTGAGCGTCTGGCACGTATACCGCTCAAATCAGCGCGCTCCATAGATGCTTTCCAAAACATACTCCCCTGTGCATTCGCACCGCTTAAGTTAGCGTCGTTGAAATCACTCATCTCAAAAAGACTGAAACTCAAATCGGCACCACTTAGATTACTGCCATGAAAATCACCGCCGCTAAAATCGGTTTTACTGAGATTCGCGCCCCGAAGATCACATCCGATGCACTCCTTTTCTTTCAACGCTCTCCTCAATTGCGTCTCATCATACGCACCAAGCGACACCACGGAAATCAACGTGATAACGGCTAAAACCTTTTTCATTTTAACCCTCGAATACGGCGTAATTCTTTCAAAAACGGTTGCGCACGTTTGCTTCCGACGATCGTCTCTTTTTTATTTCCTGCTTTATCGATAAAAAACATCGTAGGGATCCCAAAATAATCAAATCCCTCCGGCAACGTACTGCGATGAACATTTTTTTCGATCACGACAAAATGCCGGTTCAAATACGGTTCCACCGCTTTATCATGAAATACTTTTTGTTTCATATAGGCACATTCAGGACAATCCTCGCTCGTGTAGATCATCAATACCATTTTATTGGCTTTCTCTGTGGATGTTACCGCCGCTTTAAACTGTTCGTCATTTTGAATCGTCCCGCCCAAAAGGGTCACGGCCATCATCCATAGAAAGAGTAAATATTTCATTCTCTTTTCTCGCTTTTACTGCTTAAAGGTGCTGTGACACAACACGCATCCGTTCATGACTTTTTCCAAAGCGGCCATCGACTTTTTGGAATCTTTGGTTTTTAATGTCTGGGCTAGATTGTCTGCTGATTTATGGAAGGCAACGCCCATCGTCTCAAACGATTTATTCTGAAAATCTCCGCACATGGAATTCATCCTAACGGTCAATCCAAGCTTCTCTTGGGCTATTTTGGAAGCTTCATCGTATTTATTATTATTCATACGCCCCACGATTTCGGATAATGCTGTCAAATGTTCACGCATATTAGACAACTGATGCTCACCTTTCATGGTCCCTTTTATCCCCAATGATTGTCGAGTGTCCTCCTCTTGATTCATATCCATAGCCCACATTGATGGGGTAAAAGCCAATGCCATAAGACCTACAGCCGCAAAAAAATTTGTTTTCATCGTATCCTCCAACGTTAATTCTAAAAGCAGTCTATCCTATCCTAGGTCAAGATAAAATTAGGCATTGACAATAAAGCCCTAATCCGCTATAATTCCCGTCCACAAATTGTGCAAACGATTTGAGTTCTTGTCCCGTTAGCTCAGCTGGTAGAGCATTTCACTTTTAATGAAGGGGTCGATGGTTCGAATCCATCACGGGACACCATTTTATCTACCACTTTTAACGTGGCTCCATCATCTAACGGTTAGGATTCCAGGTTTTCATCCTGGCCACAGGGGTTCAAATCCCCTTGGAGTCACCAAAGAAAACCTCCCGTTTCACGCACTTTCAACCACTTTTAACTTTTTTTATTCCCTTTTCAATAGCGTTTTATAAACTCTAAGCTCCTAAAACTTTCTACTCGTTATACATCAAAAAGATATAAGTGATTTTTCTTATAATCCCTAAGATATTCAATAATCTGAAGTTTTTTAAGAAGGATTGCAAAATGAGTGGGTGTTGTTGTGATGACAGTTGTTCTTTAGATCGCCTGCGCGAAAGACAACGCGGAACGTTACAAGTTGTACTCATTATCAACGCGGTGATGTTCTTTGTCATTGTGGCTGCTGCTCTATATGGTAGCTCTACTTCCCTGCTCGCAGACAGCCTTGACAATCTTGGAGATGCGTTAACGTATGGGCTAAGCCTCTACGCAGTTTCTCGGGGGGCTGATACAAAAGCCAAAGTCGCCCTATTTAAGGGAGGACTTATTTTACTCGTTGTCATCGCCATATTTTCCCAAATCGTTTACAAACTGTTTGTCCCCAGCATACCTATTTACGAAGTCATGGGAGTATTCAGCCTTCTTGGTCTTGCCGCAAATGCCCTTTGTCTTTTTTTACTTTGGCGACATCGTAACGAAGATATCAACATGAGTTCGGTTTGGGAGTGTTCGCGCAACGATATCGCATCCAATCTTTCGGTTTTCGTAGCGGCTGGTGCAGTCTGGCTCACTGGGTCAGGCTGGCCCGATATTATCGTCGCACTGGCTCTTGCAATACTCTTATTGCGCTCCGCTATTCGCATAATCTCTTCGGCTTTAGCCGAACTTCGAACCGCAAGCTAATCACGCCAAGTATAGATCACTTTTTTTCATGCTTTATATTTAAGAGCTTATAAAAATCTCATTTCATATTGTTAAAATCATTTTTCCTAGATTAATTCGCAAGGATTTAAAATGACACAATCAATCATGAGGATAGGTTATACCCTCTCTTTTGCTGCAGCGCTGATTTTAGCGCCACCCTTATTGGCAGCTCCAAGTGAACAAACACAGAGCAAAGCTCAACAAGGGTCAATAACGCAAAGCGTTTCGGAACTAGGGGCACAGGCAGGTTCTGCCACACAAACCGGCATTCTTCCTGCAATCACTCCTCCCAATCCTCTTGATCCAGTTCAGCAAGTTTCGCATACGGTTAAAAAAGAGGAAGACAAAGGGGGAATTGCATGGGGAAGCTTTCTCCTCTACCCTGAGGTAGCCGCGACGGTTATGTATGATGATAATGTTTATGCTTCCCGCAAGAATGAGCTGTCTGATGTCATACTCACCACATCGCCGGAACTGAGAGTCAAGTCAAATTTTAACCGCCACTCACTGGATGTCGGGACCGGCGTCAATATGAACCGCTATCGCCGATTTACCAATGAAAATACAAACGATTCATGGGTCTATGGAAAAGGGCGTATCGATCTTACCGACTCTATGAATGTTTACGGGGGGGCAAGTCTTGCACGTGACCACGAAGACCGATCCTCTTCGGATGCAAACGAAATCCTGCAAGCCAATAACTTGGCAGAACCGACGCGCTTCACAAATCTCAGCGGAAATGCAGGGATGTATCTTGAAGTCATGGACCGCTTGTCTGTCCGATTGGGAGTATCCTCAACCGAACTCAATTTCGAAGATACCCCTTTAACCGGAGGGGGAATTTATTCCAGCGATTACCGTGATCGCAAAGAAACTCTTTCAGGCGGGCGTTTGACGTTTAAAGCTTCGGATACGACCAATTTGTTTGTACAGGGGATGACGGATCATCGCCAATACGATACCAATACCCCGGCTTTTAATCATAATTCCCATGGATTTAATGCCGCAGTCGGCATGGAGATAAAGCCTTCAAATACCCTATCGGCTGAAGCATATGTTGGGAAAATTCATCAAAAGTACGATGACAGCCGTTTGGATACGGTCGATGCAACGGATTACGGATTGAATGTCAAATACAAAACAACGCCATGGACAACCCTCACATTGGATCTTGACCGCTCGCTCGAAGAGACGACGATAGCAGATTCATCGGGCTTTATTAATACGGCATTGACAGGACGGGTTAAGCACAATCTTTCGCGAGACCTCTCTCTGAGCGGATCTCTAACGCGTCAATGGAGTAAATACAACGACATCGATCGTCAAGACATTTATACAGGGGCAGGTGTTGGTGTAAAATATTATCTCTCCAATGCTGTTTATACAGGAGCTGACTACCAATACAGACATCGTAATTCAACCGCAACGACCTCACTGCCTACCTTTATGGCTCCCGTCCATTATGCGGACTATGACAACAATCTCGTCTATGTGACGGTTGGGACGGATTTCGGAACTCGCGCGCAATCAACGACTCCTGCATTTACCTATCCCAGCTGGTCACTGTTCGCAGCACCGTTTAACAATACCTTGACCGGTTTTTATCTGGGGGCGACGTTGGGGGTCAACAGTATTTCTGATGCAAATTATGGGTTACGCGATGATCTTACAAACGCCAACAATTATGACAATGGAGAGTTTTCCGATACGGGTATTTTGGCCGGCCTTTTTGCGGGATATGGGAAAATGCTCGACAAGCACTTCTATTTAGGCTTAGAAGCCGAATATGACCGCAGCAGTGATGAGCTGGATCATGATCATATCAATGATTTGTATTTTGCCATTGGACAAACGGACAGTTTTGCCCTCTCCATTCGCCCTGGATACATGCTTGATAACGGCGCATTATTTTACGGACGCTTAGGATGGGCATCAACCAATTTTAGTAACCAAGTACGAGCGGTCGATGATACGACGGCGATTGCTTATACGGTAGACGAAGACAAAAGAATGGACGGTTTCCGACTAGGTTTGGGAACGGATGTGCCAATGGGAAACAACCTCTTTATGCGCATGGATTATGCCTATACCCAATATCATGATTATTCTATCCCTGTCTACAACAGCACCGGTACGCTCCTTCATAATGATACTGTCGACATGAGCAGCGGTGCGTTCAAACTGGGGCTTGGATGGAATTTCGGCGGCAGCGAAAGCCCTGCTCAAGTCGCATCAGTCAACCCAGACTATTTGGATGGGCTGTATGTCGGCGCCATGATCGGGCATGGGGCAATCAACTCGGAATTGGATACACTCCATAACGCCGGATCAACCGATATAACGAAACCTGAAACACGATTGGTTGCTACTTTTGGTAATGAAGGTTTTACCGGCGGAGCATTCCTCGGATACGGTCACACCTTCGGGCAGTGGTATCTTGGTGCAGAGCTTGAAGCCGAAGCAGCCACATTCGGATGGCACCATGACCGTACCGTCAGCGGTGAGGGAGGACGCGATTATTACGTCCATAAAAAAGGTGGATTTGGCGAAAGTATCCGTCTGGGTTATGTCCTCAAAAACGGTTCAATGCTCTATGGCCGTGTCGGCCGTGTCGAGACAAAATTCAATTCTCTTTATCTAAGAGGAGCTTCGAGCGGCAATCCTAAATACATCGATCAAGACAATGACCTGCTTGGATGCCGTGTCGGTTTAGGAACGGAAATTCCGTTTAACAAATCACTCTTTATGCGTATGGACTACAGCTATACCAACTATGAGTCTTATGGCTTTATAACGGGACATGGCGATCCGGATATCGTCACCTATAACAATGATGAGAGTCTGTTCCGCTTTGGCTTAGGCTATCACTTCTAACTCCTTTGCAAGACGCTTGAAGCGTTTTGTAAAACCTCTTTCCTCTAACTTTTTCAGCCAAATTATCGATTCATCAATACTCCAAAACTATCTTGTAATTTTTCTTTATAAAGCTCATATTTATCTCATTTGGATGATGTAGAATTTTTTCATACAAACGTAAAAGGAGTTGTTTATGACAACACAATCATCTTTCATCACAAAAGTAATTACCATGGGTAGTTTTGTATTAGCAGCGGCCTTGGTTGCTCCAGCTTCAATGAATTTCAATGGTTTTGCATCCAATGCATTTGCAGAAGAGAGCCATGAAGGGACATCAGGACATAAAGGGACTCAAGGGGGATCGGACAAAGGACATGGCGGAACAACAGACAGTCATGGAAGCAAAAAAGATCTTGTCTCCAAAGGTCAAGGCGAGCCGGATGAAACAAGCGAAGGAAAAGGTCCTAAATACGGTTCAGGCGGCAGAGACGGCGGTAAACCAATCTGGGCATCAGAGGGGATACCCGAAGGGGATTATGGCCGATTGAATGTAGCGCGTGCACCACAGCATACTCGTGATCAAGCCCTGGCAGAAGCACTGAATACGGTTGTAGATTGGTCTCTTTACCAACTAACTGATCTTGATGCTATTGTAACCGCGATTAAAAATTATCGACTTGTACCTATTGTACGTGTTGATTCACCAACGCAAAGTCTTGCCCTCTATCAATCCGTTTTGAAAAATAATGCATTGATCATCAAAGATGGCAGCACGGTGAGCGGCTCTACCCTTTTACAAGCGGCTATATTCTTGGCAAGTGCTTCGGATAAATACAAAACGATCGACGTCAATACCGTTATCGCGATGAATACCATTTTAGGTATTAGCAATCCAATTAAAATTCCAGCTACTTCAACTACAGATGCTGTTCTTTATACAAATGAGGAAATGGCAGCAACAGCCGATGCGATCCGTGTAGCGATTCAAATCGGTCATGACGCCGTTGTTCCCGTTCCGGTTCCATAATAGAACCTACTTCTTTGCCTCCGATTCAGAGAATCAAGGCAGGTTGGAGAATACATCCAGCCTGCCTTCTCTTCCTTATGCTTTTTTTATCTTTTATGACCTATAATAACCGCTATTAATAATTCAAAGGATTTTCCACGCAATCGCACGATATTAAAGTCATTTTTATGAGTTTCGTCATTCTGATCGGTATCGGAGCTTTTCTTCTTATGCTCCCTTTTGCCCATAATGGCGAGCTTTCCCTTATTGATGCCCTTTTTACGTCCACTTCCGCTGTTTGTGTTACAGGATTGATTGTCAAAGACACTCCTGTTGATTTTACCTCCTTTGGACACATCGTCATCCTCTCTTTGATACAAATAGGGGGAATCGGCTACATGACTGCGGTGACATTCATGGCTTTGATGCGCCGTAAAAAACTCACCTATCGTGATCGACTCATCCTCAAAGAGTCCCTTAATTATCCCGGGATGAGCGGAATCTTTCGCTTTTTAAAAATCGTTTTTGCCAGCATTATCATTATCGAAATAGTGGGAGCCATGATTCTCTCCATGCGCTTTTGGGCGGATATGCCGCTTGGAAATGCTCTTTGGTTTGGGCTTTTTCACTCCGTATCTGCCTTTAACAATGCGGGGTTTTCACTCTTTAGTGACAACATGATGGGCTTTCGAGGCGATTTGGTCATCAATTTTACGATACCCGTCTTGATCATTATCGGAGGATTGGGTTATTTAGTCCTCTTGGAACTTTATAACTATCGCAAAAAATCACTGACACGCATCTCTACCCATACAAAATTGGTTTTGTGGACATCGGGAATACTCATTCTGGGCGGTATGGCAATCATCCTCTCTCTCGAATGGAACAATCCAAAATCGTTTGGTTCCATGGAGGCATGGGAAAAAATTCTTGCCGCCTGGTTTGCTTCGGTCAATTATCGAACGGCCGGATTCAACAGTATCGACTTCTCCACGTTCAATGACTCCGACCTCTTTTTCGGAACGATTTTTATGATTGTCGGGGGAAGCCCTGGAGGAACTGCCGGGGGGATTAAAACCACCGTCCTTGCCTTGTCCGTTATCGGAGTCTGGTACACCCTTCGCGGCCAAAACAATCCCCATATCTTCCGTCGCAGTCTAATGCCCTATCAAATCAACAAAGCATACGCCATCATTTTTGTGGCTTCCTTCTATGTCCTTATCTCGACGGTCATTTTGAATGAAAGCGAAAAACTCCATTTTGTTCGAACCTTATTTGAAACCTGTTCTGCATTTGGAACAGTAGGACTCTCAACCG
The DNA here is from genome assembly GCA_036277315.1 of Sulfuricurvum sp. GTDB lineage: Bacteria > Campylobacterota > Campylobacteria > Campylobacterales > Sulfurimonadaceae > Sulfuricurvum. The sequence continues at coordinate 213 of DASUNE010000040.1, read as the reverse complement.
GTAATGGCGGCGTACTAAGTTACAGTGCCCTCTTTAGTGATCTAGGCAAAGCCAATATCATCTTATTGATGCTCATGGGACGGATCGGTGTTTTTGCTTTCACCGTCGTTATTGTAGGCAAAGCAATACAAACACGCATTAAATATGCAGAAGGAAAGGTAATACTATGACATACGTCGTTATTGGATTGGGTAAATTTGGATTTCATGTGGC
>DASUNE010000039.1:0-3720 GCA_036277315.1 Sulfuricurvum sp. | reverse complement strand
ACAAAAGAGCTAAACGGCCAGATACATTCCTATGAACTTCCCGGCTTTCGTTTTGTCCCCCTTATCGTCCCTTGAGCGGCTACACCATAAATAAAAAGGCATAGATGCTGCACCCCATGATGGAGGTAAGAGTCATCGCTGCGAATATCCATTTCCCCATACGACGGTGCTTGCCCATCCCTTCTTTGCCCAATTGTGTGTAAGTTTTGTAGGACGTTACGATCAGATAGATCCATCCTCCTACTGCCATGAGCGCTATTAAAATATGGACGGCTAAAAAAAGAAGGAGAAAATCATACGAGACGGGCGAGAGTTTGACATACTCCACAAATCCGCCGCTGATACGAACTCCCAGTTCAAAAATAACCACCATAATAATCGTTATCGCCAAAATCACCATTTGAGAACGGTAGTGAAGCGCTATGTTCCCGATGACCGCTTGACGTACCGACAGTGCCAATAAAAAAGGGAGTATCGCAAAGTAGACCGTAACCATGTCCATAAAAAAAGCGGCACGGGTACCTAAAAATCCGGGTTCAAAAAACATACTATTCCTCATTGCTATGGTAAAATTTGCCTTATTATAGACTAAGAGGGCTAGATGGACGATAAAGCACGATGGAACACAAAGCATCAAAATGTCCCCATGCCAACGGAACCGTGCGAATTGGTAAAGCGGTATGTCACCCACTCAACGGGCAAAAAAGCGTTGGATATTGCCTGCGGTGTTGGACGCCACACCTATTACATAGCGGAACAAGGGTATGAAGTCGATGCGGTCGATATCTCCGATTATGCCCTCTCGCAGCTTCACCCCTCTTCCATGATCCATCCTATCGAGAGCGATTTAACAACCTATTCAATCCATCCAAACCGATATGATTTGATCGTGAATATCAATTATTTGGAGAGAACCCTTTTTCCTTCCATTTTATCGGGTTTAAAGCCCGGAGGAACCTTGATTTTTGAAACGTTTATCGTGGCTCACGAAGAGGGATACCATAATCCGAGCAATCCTGATTTTCTGTTACGTTCCCATGAGCTGCTTGACGTATTTAGTGACTTGGAAGTGATACTGTATGAAGAGCGAAATGATAAAAATATGTACGGTGAAGCGGTAAAAATTGCTTCTTTTGTCGGCAAAAAAACAACGTCATTATCCATAATGCCGAAGTAAGAAAACGGTCAGTTCCTTAGTGTTATAATTTCGAAAATATTTTAAAGGCTGCACATGCTAACCGATCGCGTTAATACCCTCTCAGAATCGATTACCATCGCTATTTCAACATTGGCACAAGAACTAAAAGCGCAAGGCAAAGATATCCTTAGCTTTTCAGCAGGTGAGCCTGATTTCGATACGCCTCAAGTCATTAAAGATGCAGCCATTCGTGCAATCAACGAAGGATTTACCAAATACACCGCTGTCGACGGTATACCCGCACTTAAAACAGCCATTGCGCACAAATTGGAACGGGACAACGGTTTGGTGTACAAACCCAATCAAATCATTGTCAATAATGGGGCCAAACACTCCTTGTATAATCTCTTTGCGTGCACCATTCAAGCAGGCGACGAAGTTATTATTCCGGCACCCTACTGGGTGACCTATCCAGAACTGGTACAGTACTGCGGCGGAACCGTTGTGGAAATCATGACGGACGATACCAGCGGGTTTAAAATAACGCCCCAACAGCTTAAAAATGCGTTAACACCTAAAACCAAAATGCTTATCCTCACCTCTCCGTCAAATCCGACAGGGGCAGTCTATACCCGCGACGAACTGACGGCATTGGGAAAAGTTCTCGAAGGGACAAATGTCATCGTTGCGAGTGACGAGATGTATGAAAAACTCATTTATGACGGAGAATTTGCATCCGCAGCCTCCGTCAGCGATGATATGTTCCAGCGTACCGTGACGATTAACGGATTGAGCAAATCAGTGGCAATGACAGGATGGCGTTTTGGCTACATGGCGGCGGCAAATACCGAACTGATTCAAGCAACGAAGAAACTGCAAAGCCAAAGCACCTCCAATATCAACAGCATTACCCAAAAAGCGGCTATTGTCGGATTGAACGGCGATGCCGATAAAGATATCGAAGCGATGCGTCAAGCCTTTAAAGCACGCCGTGATGAAGCGGTAAAATTGATCAATGCCATTGACGGCCTTTCGGTCCTATCGCCGGCCGGCGCATTTTATTTGTTCGTCAATATCAAAGAAGTCAGCAATGATTCTATGGAATTTTGTAAAGGACTGCTTGAAAATCAAGGTGTCGCTGTTATTCCGGGATTAGGCTTTGGATCGGAAGGATATTTTCGATTTAGCTTTGCAACCGATATCGAAAGTATTCGTGAGGGGATCAAACGTATTGCAACGTATGTTGCAACACTGAAATAAAAGAAGCGTCTACCTATTCCTCTGTCAAAGAGGAATAGCAATAATTATTTAATCAGTTGAAGTGCGGAAATAACCTCGTCAATATTTCCCATCGGAAGATGTACTTTCCATTCCGGATTTTTGGCATCTCCGCTCAATGAAATACCGATACTGGCAACACTGTCACTTCCTTCGCCATAGGGCGCATCAACTTTACTGACCGCAATAACCCCTTTTTTCGTACCATTCAATGGAATTTCTTTGATTATAGTCACTGATGAAGTCATAAACTCTCCTGATAAATTGATATATCAAAGAGTTTATCTGATTTTGGCTAAAGCAATCTTAAAAAAGATACTATTGCTCTGAACCTTGGGCTGAAGGATTATTCCCATAGATGAAGGCATACATTTTGCGATAATAGCGCTCGTTTCGGGTTCGATCCGTAGCGCTAAAATGGTGATAACGCCCCAGTGTTTCCCATGAATAACCAAAACTTTTCACCAATGAGGTCATGATTCGATTGGCATGCTCACGCTCACTGGCATCGACAAAATACTCGTGCAGCATCGGGTTCGGATGGTATTTATAATTAATCTGATACGGTCCAAGATCCAGATTCGTGATTCCGCCATTGATCAATGCCTGCGCTTGAGCCGTGCACTCTTCTGTAGAGTTACAGCGGATGATATGACCGTTTACGGCAAAACCGGCAGCCTGTGCCCGCTGAGCATCCTCAATAGCATTGATCCGTATGACATTCGGATTACATGTGCCATCGGCTTCCTTCAGACATTCGCAGTGGCGAATGGCATCTAGGACAATATCAGGCATACGCATACTCGCCGTATCAAAATCAGCACTCATCAAGTGAGAAGCAAGAGTTGTGATAAGGGCCAGTTTTTTCATGCGCATCCTTTACTTATGATTGTACTAGTTTAGCTAACTTTGCTTGAAGCTTCAGCCATAACTTATGTTCCATAAGAGGAAAGCCGCTGTATACGCCGCCGCTTGTGATACTTTTTGTAACACCTGATCGAGCAGCCAGGGTGGTAAAAGGAGCGATAGAAAGATGGCCTGCGGTAGCACTTTGCCCCCCCATGACGACATTCCGTCCGAGCGTTGTGGAACCCGCTATCCCGGTTTGCGAAACAATAATACAGTGTTCACCAATAATACAATTATGGCCTATCTGAATTAAGTTGTCGATTTTTGACCCATGTTTAATGAGCGTTGAGCCAAATACGGCACAGTCAATCGCGGTATTGGCACCGATCTCAACATCGTTTTCAATAATAACATTCCCATTTTGGTACAGTTTGATATGTTCCCCCATTTTCGTA
>DASUNE010000038.1:0-12773 GCA_036277315.1 Sulfuricurvum sp. | reverse complement strand
AGCAAATGCGGCTTCTTTATGGGGGACGGTTACATTTGCTCCGCTCAAAGCTTTTAAGAAGAAAATTTCACGCAGTTTTGCTCCATCACCAAGATGGGTTCGAGTATAGCAATCATGGTTGCCCAATTCACGAAAAACACGGTTGTGCATCAGCGGCGAGCGGGAGTGACTGACTGGGTCACCAAATATCGTAAAAAGTTTCATCATGAAGGATCAATTAAATCTTCAAGGGTGCTTGTGAGGGCTCCAAGTTTATTCGTGACTTCGAGGTATTCAAGTTCATGGACGGAATCGGCAACGATACCCGCACCTGCTTGAAGGATGATTTGATTGGGCTTTATAAGGGCGGTACGAATCGTAATGGCACTGTCCATATTTCCATCAAAACCAAAATAGGCGATAGTTCCGCTGTAATAACCTCTTTTAACCCCTTCGAATTGGGCTATAAGCTCCATAGAGCGAATTTTTGGTGCACCCGTCATGGTTCCGGCGGTAAAGGTAGCTGCAAGGAGATCAAACATATCTTTGTCTTCACGGAGTGTCGCATGAACATCTGAGACGATGTGCATAACGTGAGAATAGCGCTCGACGTGCATCATCTCTTCAACCCGTACCGTTCCCGTCGCCGCAACCCGTCCCACATCGTTTCGACCCAGATCGATGAGCATCAAATGCTCTGCCAGCTCTTTGGGATCGGAGAGGAGTTCCTCTTCGAGTTGGGCATCACGCTGCTTGCTTCCGCCGCGTTTGCGTGTACCCGCGATAGGGCGCAGTAAAATATCCCCGTCGTCTAGCCGTACCATCACTTCTGGAGAGCTTCCAACAATGCTAAAATCGCCGTACTCCATTAAATACATATAGGGAGAGGGATTTTTGATTCGCAAAACACGATAAAAGCTGTAAGGGTCAACGGTAGCATTACGGATATAACGATTGGTCATCAATATTTGAAAGACATCACCGCTTTTAATCATCTCTTTTGATTTATCGATCATCTCAAAAAAGTGCTCTTTGGTGTGGATGAAATCTCCGCCATGGTCGTTTTGGATCGCTACAAGCGGAGTATAATGGTAGAGAGATTTTAGGATATTTTCCAACGATAAAAATTGATCTTGAAACTCTGAAAGGGCGCTAATAAGGGTAATAGTAGAATGTTTGTGGGATACAATCGCGACGAGTTTCGGCAAAATCAGATCCATGTCCGGAATGTGGGTCTGATCCTCAAGTGCGGCCATGTGAGCGTTGAGTGTGGGCTCAAAAACTTGAACCATGTCGTACCCGATGTAGCCGATAAATCCATCAATGTAGCCCACATCAAGCTCTTTTGCTTTGGAATGGTAATAGCCATGATCGATAGTGCTGTAATAGTGTTTTAAAAACTCAAAAGGGGACTGTGAAGAGGTAGTGGTCTCATGGTTTGCATTGGTGTAGTAGGTTAAAGAATTGTCATAGCGAAGACGCTCTCTGGCCCCCAATGCGATAATCGTGTAGTTCCCATTACTGTTTCCAGCACTTTCGAGCAGAAAAGAGATCTCGCCGGGAAAGTGAGATTTTAACTTTTCATAGACGGCAATGGGTGCAAATTGGTCCAGAGAGAAACGGTGAGAGTGAATCACATTATCCCTTTATCTTAAACGCTTTGGCTTCGATGTTTTGACGGATATTTCCGATAGCATCTTGTACTGCTTTTTCCCCTTGGAACGGTCCGACCAAAATTTTGGTTGTCTCGCCGACTTTTTGTGTGGTGTATTTGAGTCCGCTTGCATTTAAGCGATCAATCAATACTTTATTCGGCTCTTTGCTAAAGGAGCCCACTTGGACATAATAGGTAGTCCCTGTATTGGCAGTTGGTGCAGCAGCCGGTGCAGTTTTGCTTTCGACTTTTGTCTCAGCTGCTTTAGGAGTGGGAGCTGCTGCTGTTTTTACCGGGGCCGTTGCTTTAGGCTGTACCACTTTTTTTGGTTCTTGTTTGATGGTGGCAGCTTGAACTTTTTTCGGAGCAGGTTTTTTCGCAATCGTAGGCTCTGCATACGTTTTTTGGACCACTGGAGCAGCTTTTTGTACGGCAGGTACTGAAACGGCGGGCACTGGTGCGGATTGTATGGTTGTTTTTGTTGGAATAGCCGTTTGGACAACCGGTTCACTTGTAGGAATATTTTGCAATGACTCTTCTTTGATTTTTTGAGCTACTTGATCTAAGCTTTGCTCACCCATACTCTCATTTCCTTCTTGCAAGACTTCAACCGGTTCAAACAGGGGGTCATTGATGATTTCTGTAGGGGCACTAGGCTCCGGCGGGAGAATCATTTGAGGTGATTTTTGAGCTTCATCTTGTTTGAGTGAGTTCATAATCACTAAAACGATAATCAAAATGAGAGTCAGTGTGGCAATCGCTAAAAGCAGTTTTTTACTTCCGCTTCCATTGCCCCCTTTATTGAGGATAATGTCATTGAGTTCGTTTTTTTCTTCCATTGTATGCTCCTGTTTTTATTTACATGTGTTTCGACCACGAAGCGCCACGCTCTTTGGCGTATACTTCGTAGGGCAAATTGAGGATGTTGTATTCCGGCGGTAGATCATCCGCAGGGAACATCCGCCATTGTTTAGGTTGTTTTGCTGCCAACTTCATGGATAACATTTTACCCAATTGAATGGCTTCTTGCAGCGTGGTATGTCCTTTATGGATATAGACGTGCAAATGACCCGGTGTTTTGGTCTCAAAAGCGGTGAAATTGATAAATCCCTCTTCCCGTAGCAATAACTGTGCCTTATGATAAAAGCGTTGGGTATCGGTCCCATTGTAATCAATGACGATGTTTTCAACTTTACCAAACTGATTGATCAGCGAATGGGCAAGAGTGATATGTTTTTTGAGATGCTGATCGATGAGGGATTGCGAGAGCGGTTTATTTATTTTTTCATACTTATTAAAAAAAGTACGTCCTTTAAATTCAATCTTATCAACCATTGTGTCATGTTTAAGCCAATAATGATCTGAGATCATTTTGATAAGCTTCATATCCATGGATGTCATAATCGTTGTTCCTTTTCTATCCACCCCATCAACGAGAAGGGGGATTTGGATAAATTAATAGGTAGATTGTTTGTAGATAACAAATCCACGTGCCAGTGCTTTGAGCTCTTCTTTGATCACTTTTTGTTTCTCTTCATTTTCAATATCATCCAAAACATCGGCGATCTTGTTGGCAATGAGTTCAAACTCTTTTTCTTTCATTCCGCGTGATGTGAGGGCAGGGCTTCCGATACGGATACCTGAGGTGACAAACGGCGAGCGGGTTTCACCGGGAACGGTGTTTTTATTGACCGTGATCCCTGCACGTCCGAGAGCGGCATCGGCTTCTTTACCGCTAAAAGGTTTATTTAAAAAAGAGACTAAGATGAGATGATTATCCGTCCCGCCGCTAACGATGTCATAGCCGCGTTTGATGAGTACTTCTGCAAGAACATTCGCATTGGCTTTGACTTGTTTCGCATACGCTTTCCACTCATTTGAGAGGTTGTATTTAAAACCAACCGCTTTGGCTGCGATAACGTGGACCAAGGGCCCCCCTTGAAGAGCAGGAAAAATAGCCGAATTGATTTTTTTGGCAATCTCTTCGTCATTGGTCATGATCATACCGCCGCGAGGACCGGCTAGCGTTTTGTGGGTTGTTGTGGTGACAACGTGTGCGTGTGGGAAGGGGCTAGGGTGTTCACCGGCACATACAAGTCCTGCAATGTGAGCGATGTCGGCAAACAAAATTGCTCCGACTGCATCGGCGATTTCACGAAATTTGGCAAAATCGATCTCACGAGCGTAGGCTGACGCACCGCAGACGATGATTTTCGGCTGTACGATTTTGGCAATGTCCAAAACACGGTCATAGTTGATACGGCCGTCGAGTTCGACACCGTACGAAAAGCTGTGATAGTTTTTACCGGAAAAGCTCACTTTTGAACCGTGTGTCAAATGCCCGCCGTGGCTGAGATCCATACCCAGCAGTTTATCTCCCGCTTGGAGGAGGGCTGCATAGACTGCACCGTTGGCGGATGAACCTGAGTGAGGCTGAACATTGGCAAAATTACATCCAAAAAGCTGGCATGCACGGTCAATGGCGAGTTGTTCAACACCATCGGCGTATTCACATCCGCCGTAGTAACGCTTTGCCGGATACCCTTCGGCATATTTATTGGTAAAGACACTACCCATCGCTTCCATAACGGCAGGAAGGGTAAAGTTTTCCGATGCGATCATCTCCAAATGGTCGGTTTGTCGTTCAAGCTCTTGCTCACACAGGGTATAGATTTCGTTGTCGTATTCTTTAAGAAAGCTCATGGGATTCTCCGTTGTTAAGATTGGTGTGTTGGGGTTTCATAGCTGGAAACAGTAAAACGTCTCGAATGGAATGCTCATTGGTAAGCATCATGACGAGGCGGTCTATTCCGATTCCCTGACCTGCTGTTGGGGCCATTCCATAAGAGAGAGCGGTAACGAAATCTTCGTCCATCTCGTGAGCTTCATCATCTCCGGAATCTTTAGCGGCCATTTGTCCCTGAAAGCGTTCCAGCTGATCGACGGGGTCATTAAGTTCACTAAAAGCGTTGGCGATTTCACGACCTGCAATAAAGAGTTCAAAACGGTCAGTGAGTTCAGGGCGTTCATCGTTACGGCGCGCTAAGGGTGAAATTTCAACCGGATAGTGGGTAATAAAGGTAGGGTTGATGAGTTTGGCTTCAACAAACTCATCAAACAGCTCCCCTTGCAGCTGCCCAAGATTAAGGGTTTCTTTTGCTTCGAGTTTATGGGAACGAAGATACTCTAAAATAGCTTTTTTATCATTGACAACGGCTTCTGGGACACCGCCGATAACGGTAAGACTTTTTACGAGTTCAATTTCGGTAAAATCATCAAAATCAACCTCTAATTCACCATACGGAAGACGTTTAGGGAGGTTCAAGTGATCGAAAAGGTATTCAAAATACTCTTTGGTGATGACGATCAAATCCTTATAGGTTTTGTAGGCCCAGTAAAACTCAATAGAGGTAAATTCCGGATTGTGCGTGGCATCCATCCCCTCATTGCGAAAATTTCGGTTGATTTCAAATACGGCTTCAAATCCACCGACGATGAGACGTTTGAGGTACAACTCCGGTGCAATACGTAAAAAACGGTCAATGCCAAGAGCATTGTGATGGGTCACAAACGGTTTAGCATTAGCGCCCCCTGCAATCGGATGCATCATCGGGGTTTCTACCTCTAAAAATCCTTTGTCTTCAAAAAATCGGCGGGTAAGACTGATGACTTTTGAACGGATATGAAACGTTTTACGCACTTCAGCATTCATGATCAAATCAAGATAGCGTTGACGATAACGAAGCTCTTTGTCCTGTATGCCGTGAAATTTTTCAGGGAGAGGAGAGATGGCTTTGGTGAGAATTTTTAGGGTATTGGCATGAAGCGACAACTCCCCTTGCTGTGTAACAAAAGGATACCCGCTTACTTCGACAATATCACCCACTTCAATCAATTTTTTAAAGACATCGTTGTAGAAATTTTCAGGAAGGTTGTCTCGTGCAACGTAGACTTGAAGCATTCCGCTTTCATCTTCTATTTTGATAAAACTCGCTTTACCCATAAGTCGGTAAAGTTTGATCCGTCCTGCAACGATATAGTGACGGTGCTCGTCACGCTTCTCTTCTTTTTGAAAGAGATCGGAGTTGACGTTATTAAATTTATCAATGGTTGTATTGCGTGCAGAATCATTGGCATATGGATCGATTCCTGCTGCTCGCAACTGATTGGCTTTTTCGATTCGTTGAACGACGTATTGATTATCAAAAGTCACAATAAATTCCCTTTATTTTTTCGTTTGGCATCGTTTGCAGATGCCATAAATTTGCATGGAGTGCTCTTGCATCAAAAATCCAAGCTCTTCCGCAATTTTTTTCTGTCGAGATTCAATTTCTTCATCAACAAATTCGCTAATACTGCCACATTGTGTACAGATGATATGATCGTGATGATCTTTGGCACCCAGCTCGTATTTTTTCCCTTGAGCTCCAAACGAGAGGGAGGTGACCATCTCGGAATCTTCAAGGAGTGAAAGAGTACGATAAACGGTTGCAATTCCCGTGTTTAAATCGGGGTGTTTTTCTTGGATAAGATGATGCAATGCCTCGGGCGTCAGGTGCTCATCACTGTTGTAAAGTGTCTCTAAGATGACTTCACGCTGAATGGTGAATTTCAAACTGTTGATCTTGAGAAGCTGTTTGAAATCACTGAGCAGCTTGTTGTATTCGACAGTGCGTTCGGTAAAATCAGTAAATGAGCCCATAATCGTTATTTTTCCTTTTTGACGGATGAAGAATCGGTGCTATTCTCATCGCTTTCATTGGAGTCTAATAAGCCTGTGACATCATCGGTTTCGATGTGCAAGATAAAGTTTCCGGTCGCAAACATAGGTTCAAAAAAGATACTGTCTTTCATCTTTTCCCCAAAATTTTCGCGAATGGCCGTAACGCTAAACAGCGCATAGATAATAACTGATACAATAAAGAAAAACTTGCTGGCCCCTACGATAAATCCAAGGACACGATCCACGGACCCCAGCCCGCTCAGAGTACTAAGACGTTTGAATCCGGCACCAAGAGCAACCATCAAAAGCCAAAAAATACCAACGGTGAAAACAAAACCAACCAGATTGATCGCGGCATTGGACTCAAAACTGAAAATCATATCATTGAGAAACTTTCCAAGCGCTCCTCCGACATGGGAGGCAACAAACAATCCGCCTACAATACCGATGAGACCGAAAAGCTCTTTTGAAAATCCATTCAACAGTCCTTTGAGTCCAAGCAATAAGACGATTGAGCCTACCGCAACATCAAAATAATTTAAATCCATTATAACTCCCTTTCCATTCGATCTTTTCCACTCTTTTTAGCGCGATAAAGGGCCTTGTCAGCACGATTGATGAGGGTATCCATCGTGTCATTATTATGTATTTGGGTTAATCCCAGACTTAGAGTAACCGTAATCTGCTCATTTTGAAACAAGGGTTTGTTCTGGCGGCAAAGGTTTAAAAGGCGATTGGCGATCAGCTCTGCCCCGGCTAGATCCGTTCGATTCAGAAGGATCAAAAATTCTTCTCCACCAAAACGGTAGACTTTATCTCCGTCTCTAAGCGCTTTTTTGAGCAGTTTAGCAATAAAAATAAGAATCTTATCGCCCGCAATGTGTCCAAACCGATCGTTGATATTTTTAAAATCATCAATATCAAGCATGAGAACAAAAAGCTCATTGGTGTTTCGCTGCTTGGAGAAAAGTTCTTCAAAATGTTTTTGAAGGGCATGACGATTAAATGTTTTGGTGAGAGGATCGAGTGTGGATGTGATTTCCAGACTCTGGACCTGGGTCTGAAGATCCAAAATAACACTGTTGGCGCGGGCCACCTCTTCTGTGAGATGCGATTGAATATCAGCAAACTTTTCGTTCAAAGAGTCAACGTCGATACAATTTTTAAAGATGTTATCGTTTAACAGTTCCGCATGGTTATCGGTAATTTTCTCAAACGTTTCACTGGACTTGGCGAAAGAATCAATGCTTTGATGGGCCAAACTTTTATAGCCAACTTCATCATTGGAGAGGTATTCATTGGCGTCAAGCTCTCCGTTCACGTACAAATCCAAAACCTCTCTGGTTGAGATGGAAACAAGTTCGGCAAACTCAAGGGGAGAAATGGCATCTTGTCGTTCGTTGGCAGATTCGACATGATAGGAAAGCTCTTTGCAAAAAAGAGACAAAAAATGATTAAGCTGCATGGATGTCATTAGGATCTCTTGAGATAAATATTGTATGCTTACAAAGTGATGCAATTATACTTTTTAAAACCTAAATATAGCTTTTACGATCACCAATCAGTCGATTTTTAGGATAAAACGATAAAATAGCCTACTAAGATAAAAATACAATATCAGTCTAATATGTTGAGGGAGATACAATTATGAGTACATGGAGCCGATCAAGCTGGAGAGAAAGAGCAATCAAACAACAACCTACTTATCCTGACAAGATGTCTCTCAATGCGATTGAAGAGCAATTGAAAAATTATCCTCCCCTTGTGTTTGCCGGAGAAGCCCGAAATTTAAAAAAGAGCCTTGCTGATGTGTGTGAGGGGAAGGCCTTTTTATTGCAAGGCGGCGATTGTGCCGAAAGCTTTTCAGAGTTTCATGCGCATAATATCCGGGACACGTTTAAAGTGTTGATGCAAATGGCCGTTGTCATGACGTTTGCCGGAGGTGTTCCTGTGGTCAAAGTAGGGCGCTTGGGAGGCCAATTTGCAAAACCTCGCTCATCGGATATGGAGACTATCGACGGAATAAGCCTTCCAAGCTATCGCGGTGATATTATCAATGGCGTAGAATTTACCGAAGCTGCACGTATTCCCGATCCTTATCGTATGGTGCAAGCCTACAATCAGTCTGCGGCAACATTGAATCTTTTGCGTGCTTTCGCCTCAGGCGGATTTGCGGACTTGCATCAAGTACACGCGTGGAATCTTGGATTTGTAGGACAAAATGAGATGACACGAAAATACGAAGAGCTCTCACGCCACATTGATGATTCGCTGCGCTTTATGGCAGCATGCGGCATTACCTCGGACAACTACAGAACGTTGCGTGAAACCGATTTTTATACCTCCCATGAAGCGCTTTTGCTCAACTATGAAGAAGCCTTTACCCGTCAAGATTCGCTGACGGGTGAGTGGTACGATGTTTCATCGCACATGTTGTGGATTGGAGATCGCACGCGTCAGCTTGACGGTGCTCATGTTGAGTTTATGCGCGGGATTAACAATCCAATCGGAATCAAAGCGGGCCCATCCATGGAAGTTGATGATTTAATTGCACTGTGTGATGTTCTGAATCCGGACAATGAAGCGGGCCGTTTAAACATTATTGTTCGTATGGGTGCGGACAAAGTAGCCGATGGGATGCCAAAATTGATTCGTGCTATTGAGCGTGAGGGGAAAAAAGTTTTATGGAGCTGTGATCCGATGCACGGCAATACGATTACAAGCAACGGGTATAAGACACGTCCTGTTGATGCCGTACTCAAAGAGATGAAGCAATTTTTTCAGGTCCATAAATCCGAAGGGACGTATGCTGGCGGAGTTCATTTGGAGATGACGGGTAAGAACGTCACCGAATGTTTAGGGGGATCGTTTGAGATTACCTCTGAAAATCTTAAAAGTCGTTACCACACCCATTGCGATCCACGTCTTAATGCCGACCAATCGTTGGAGCTTGCATTTTTAATCGCTGATACCCTCAAAGAAGCGCATCGCTAATATAAAATACCAAGTAGGGGTCGTAGGGACAAATGTCCCTACGACTTTTTGGGCTCAGTGCGCCCCTTTGGGTATTGCCCGAAAAGTGCGGATGGTTAAAAAGAATCGATGACGCGTTGGAGCTCATCGGGTTTATTGGAATATTGCATTGCAATGTCTTTGCTGATCATCTTTTTTCGTAAAAAATCAACAATTTCTTGGGTTTGAGTCGTCATTCCGGTCACTTGTTGATTCAACTGCATTTGTGAGTACATCTGATGAACTTTGTCTTCACGTATCAAGTTGGCAATGGCAGGATTGGTGATCAGTACTTCTTGAGCAGCGACACGTCCCCCTCCAATTTTCGGGAGAAGGGCCTGGGCAATGACGGCAATCAACGACGTTGAAAGTTGTGCACGTACTTGCGGCTGCTCTTCACCGCTAAATACGTCAATAATACGATTGATAGTGCCGGGCGCCGAATTGGTGTGCAGGGTACCAAAAACCAAGTGGCCCGTTTCGGCAGCGGTAAGAGCAGCAGAAATCGTTTCACGATCGCGCATCTCCCCGATCAAGATAACGTCCGGATCTTGACGAAGGGCATATTTGAGTGCAGCCGCAAAACTTTTGGTATCGGTTCCGACATTTCGTTGGGAGAACAGAGATTTTTTATTGTCGTGAACAAACTCGACAGGGTCTTCAACGGTGATGATATGACGTGCTTCATTGAGATTGATCTCATTTAACATGGCGGCAAGTGTCGTTGATTTACCGCTTCCCGTAGGACCGGTTACTAGGATGAGCCCTTTTTCACGTTTAATCAGCTCTTTGAAGATTTTTTTGGCATTCAAGTCATCCAGCGAGGGAATGACCGTAGGAATAATACGAAAAGCACACGCAATGTCTTCCATGGTTTTATAATAATTGGCACGAAAACGGCCTACATCCGGTATTACAATGGAAAAGTCGAGTTCATTATGCTCTTCAAATGCCTTTTTTTGTTTCTCGGTGAGGAGCGAGTATGCCATCTCTTCGATTTCTCTTCCGTCCAATACAGGCAAATTAAGGGCAACAAGCCGTCCATCGATACGAATTTGGGGTTCGGATCGACTAACAAGGTGCAAGTCGGAAGATTTGTAAGCGACAACGCTTTTAAGAAGTTTATGAATGTCAAGGGCTTGGCTCATGATAAAAAGGTTCCTTCGTAGAGAGATAAATTAAAACCGACGATGAGATTTGAGTTGTATTCTATCACGGGACGTTTGATTAAACGATTATCCCTAGTCATCCACTCAACTTTATCGCTATCGCTAAGAACAAGGGATTTTAAATCCAATGTTCGGTACGTCGTCCCTTTGGTATTGAGAAGCAAAGAGAGATCGACTTGTTGGGTCCATTGAGTGATTTTACTCGCATCAACGCTCGATGTTTTGAAGTCAACAAACGTGTAGTCGAGATTATGTGCTTTAAAAAATTGGAATGCTTTTTTAACCGAATCGCAATTTTTGATCCCGTAAATCGTGATGTTCATGGGTTATTCAATAATTTTTGGTACGATAAAGAAATGGTCCTGCGAATGAGGCGAATGGGCTAAAATATCATCATTGATGGCACGATCGACACTTCCGATGTCTTCACGCAAAAAAGTAGCGGTATTTTCCATCGAAAAAGTCGCGTTGACACCATTGGTGTCCAGTTCAGAGAGATTATCGACGAAAGAGACGATCTCAGACATCTGTGCAATCATTTGTGCACGAGCATCATTGGGTATTTGAAGAAAAGAGAGTTTTTCCAAACGTTGTAAAAGAGTTTCATCGATTTGCATGGTGACACCTGTAGAAATAAGAATTAATAAGCTTATTGTAGCGAAAAAAGTTCTTTTACAGAATTTTAACAACACTTGAGTTATCATTGTAGCAAAATACACCAATATGGATAAGCTATAGGAGCCCTTTTGAGCCTAAAAGAGAATATGCAAGCCCTCAAAGATGAGTTGAATTCAGAAGAAAAGTTTTTCGAAAATGCCGTTCGTACGGAACGTTTTATCAAAAAATACCAAAAGCCGATGATCGCATCTGTGGTTGTTCTTTTGGTTGGACTTGGCGGATATATGGGTTATGTTGCCTATTCAGATGCAAAGATTGAAAAAGCCAATGTGGCACTGAATGCATTGCTCATGAATCCTGCGGATCAAAAAGCTCTCAAAGAGTTAAAAGAGAATGGAGGGTCACTTTACGATGTTTATGCATTGTCTCGTGCGTTAAAGCAAAATGATGCTCAATCTCTTAATGCGCTTCGTGCCTCAGCTTTTTCAGAAGTCTCCGATATTGCCACATACGAAAGTGCAGCTTTAAGCAACGATCATAAAGCGTTGGAAGCGTATTCCAAAAAGCAAGGCTCGCTGTATCAAGAGTTAGCTACAATCGAATTAGCGGTAGTATCGATTCAAAAAGGGGATGCTGGTTCGGCGCAACGATTGTTGTCGAGTATAAAAGAAGAATCCCCTCTTTATTCAATGGCCCAGACCTTAAGCCATTATGGAGTGAAATAATGAAATATTTTTTACCGTTGCTCACCCTGACCAGTTTGATTTTTTTTCAAGGCTGTTCCCAAAAAGAGGTCTATAAGCCGGAGCATATTAAAGGTGAATGGCGCAGTGCCGGATATTTAAGCTCTTCCATTTCATCGGTTTCACAATCCGGTGCCGTATTGAAAAACGGGAACCTTTTGACGAAAAAAGGGGAGAAAAAACTTAAAATCCCTGAAGATTTTCATCTTTTAAATGTGAGCGATGGATGGGTTATCACGCAAAACACCCTTAACGACCTTGAGTTGATTCCGGAAGATGGCGTGAGTGATCATGTGATTTTGGACGTAAAGCGAACGGTGGCTGCCGTCAGTGTTCAAGGCGATATGGTTGCTGTCCTTTTTGGAAATAATGAAATGGCATTGTATTCCTTGCAAACCAAAAAGATGACGTTTAAAGAGAGCTCTAACGCGCCTATCGCTGTGGATGCACGGATTGTCAATCCTTATTTTTACAAAGATCTGGTCGTCTTTTTGACATTGGATGGAAAAGTTGTCATTGTCAATGAGGGTACGAAACAATTGGTGCGTTCGATTATTGTCGGTTCTGAGGAATATTTTAACAATATTACCTATTTGAATATGATCGAGAACAATATGGTTGCTTCAACGGGCAATACCATATTGTCCCTTTCTCAAAAAGAGAGCCGTGAGAAATACGATGTGCGGGACATTGCTTATACCGAAGAGGGAATTTGGTTGACGACCAAGCAAGGCGAGGTCGTTGCCCTTAGCCCGACGTTGCAATACAAAGGGAAGAAAAAATTCCCATTTGCCCATTTTTTAGGTATTAGTGTCCAAAATGACCGTGTTTATGTGGTTGAGCAGGGGGGATATATGATTGCGCTCAGCAAAAAT
>DASUNE010000037.1:0-14325 GCA_036277315.1 Sulfuricurvum sp. | reverse complement strand
AAGCATGAGGGCAATAAGGCCAATCCCGTACATCTGTTTTCTCATAGCTTTGGCCTTATTGTCTTAATCGATTAACTCATACAAAACTCATTAAAGTATATCTATCTCTTTGAAAATTTAGGCTTAAAGGGGCAGTCCCTCCTCGCCTGATATTAATTTTTTTAATTCCTTTATGTTGAGTAGGTCATAGTGAAATGGATCAATTTGCTTTACTCACTTTATTGGTTCTAAAAATCTGATGGGTTGTTTTTATGTTTTCTCAACTGCTGATGGCTTATGTACTTCACTTAGCTTCATATATAGTGTAACGTTTGTATTTTAGTGTAAGAGGTGGCGGTATAGTCCATGCGTGCAAGTTACGCTGAAATCATCCCACTACTTGATTTCGACCGCCAGATTTTGCACGATACAATGCTTGGTCTGCTCTTTCTATAAAAGAATCTTCGTTTTCTTCTACTAAAAATTCGGAAACTCCGAATGAAGCAGTTTTGTTTCCAACAACAGAAAAGGGGTGATTTTCAATAGCAGTACGAATTTTTTCTGCTGTTATCATTGCACCGGCAAGATTTGTGTTTGGCAATACAATCAAGAATTCTTCTCCCCCCCATCTGCCAATGGTGTCTGATTCTCGTTTACAGGATAGAAGCGTATTCGCGACCTCTTTGAGCACCATATCTCCAACTTGATGCCCGTATGTATCATTGACATTTTTAAAATGATCAATATCAATGATAATGAGCGATAACGCAGTACCATAGCGTTTTGACTTGATGGTTTCATATTCCAGCACTTCATCAAGTTTGAGCCGATTGTAAAGACCCGTTAGCCGATCCGTTATTGCCAGTTCTTCGGCACGTTTTTTATCGGTGATATTTTGACGTATCGCGGTGTAGCCTCTTTTATTCCCATTATCATCAAAATCAGGAGAAATGACAGCGTAGACCCAATAGATTGAGCCATCCTTTGCTTTATTTTTAATTTCACCTTGCCATGTTTGGTTATGGGTTATCGTAGTCCATAATTCTCGATAGATTTCTGCTGGCATATCAGGGTGTCGGATGATGCGGTGATTTTTTCCAATAAGTTCCGATTTGTCGTACTTACTGATACGGCAAAATGCGTTTGAAACATAAATAATGTTTCCTTTAAGATCGGTAGAGGAGGTGATGACCGATTCATCTATCAGGGCAATATAATCATTCAATTGTTTTTCTACCCGTCTTGACTCTGTTACATCTTGTACCGTTCCTTGTGATAACAGAGGAATACCGTCTTCATTATAGGTAGTTTTCCCCCGTTCCGTGACGTATTTAACTCTTCCATCACTCATTAAAAGGCGATGGGTAATAGCGTATTGCGTCTTGTTTGCTACCGAATCGGAAAACGCTTTTTGAACTATTTCGACATCTTCAGGATGAATGGCGTTTAAAAATCCTTCATAACTGGGTTCAAACTGACTTTGATCAATTTCAAATATTCGAAAAATTTCGTCACTCCATTCCAATTTGTTTTCTACTATATCCAAACTCCAGCTTCCGATTGCGGAGAGATGCTGTGCTTCATCAAGCAACTGCTTAGAGCGGATTAATTTTTGCTGATTCTCTTTTATCTTGCTAAGATCTTTCGCAATGCCTACATAACCAGTGATGATCCCCTCATTATCGCGTAGTGCGCTAATGGATAGCGAAACAGGAACATGCTTACCATCCTTACGAACATAGGTCCATTCAAATTCATTAGGGAGATTGTATTGACTTCTGATGGTGAAAGTATCGAAACCAGGCTCAATAGGAATACCAAGCTCGTTTGAAAATTGGAGGGTCCGTTTTGCTATTTCCGGAGCATAATGGAAAATGGCCGGAGTTTGTTTCCCTATCATTTCGGAAGCTTTATATCCTGTAAGATTTTCTGCTTCTCGACTAAATTTGGTGATGAGACCCTCGGGCGTTGTTGTGGTCACTGAAAAAGGGATATTTTGTAAAATTATTGCTAATAAGGAGTCATCAACTTCAGAAACTTTCATGATAAGAGTACTCCAACATTATAATATTTGAATAAATTATAGCTAAATCCTGGCATTTAAATCTATCAAAGAATTTTATTGATTAGCTTTTTTTACTCACTTTATTGGCTCTAAAAATCTGATGGGTTGTTTTTATGTTTTCATGGCCTCTCATGGCGTTGTCCAGTTCATCTAACTTTAATTTACTGGCTTGTTTTTCGTAGGTCATTCCAAAGAAAAAGAAAACGAAGTGCCAAATCCAGACAATGGTATTGATAGTATATCGAAGAGATGTCTTAAAAATATATTTCATTGTCTTTAGCATCGGTCGATCCTTCTCTTGAGATAAAATGTATACGCCGCTAAAAGGTATACACGTAATTTAAAAACCAATTTCTCCCCTCTCTGAGGATTCCGCCATCGGTAGAGTAATAATAGCTTGGAAGGGTAACTTCTCGATTGAAAAGATTTTTAACGGTGAATTTTATTTCACTGTTGGGTGAGAATCGGTAGGTCGCTGTTTCATCAAAGATATGAACCGCATCACAGGTCGCATCATTATCTACCCAGGAGAGCTCTGTTTTGGTTGTCTCTGAAAAATATCTCCAGGTTGTTCCAAAAGAAAGCGCTTCAGTAGGACGATAGACATACATCGCTTTGAGCATCACTTTTGAGATATCGGGCATGCTTTGATCAACCGATACGATGTCCGGTTCGGCTGGTATCGTGTAGAGTGTATCCACATACGTAGCATTGAAATAAAGGTTGTGTTCCATGGCCGTTTTGAAAAAATATTCAAACTCTATCCCTTTGCTGTAGCGCTCTTTAAAGTTTTGGTATCCCGGATCGGTGTTTGGAAACTCTTCGAGGTCGATAATATTCCTGAGCTTGGAATAAAAAAGATTCAAAGAAAGCTTATGGTTTAAATTGGGCATATAAATAGCCACCGCCTCATAGGTATCGGTCTCTTCAGGCTGAATTGTGCTGTCCCCTGCGCGGGTGTTGATGTGACCGTTTTGATACGCCTCGATAAGCGTTGGAGCACGAAAAGCGGAACCGTAGAGGAGTTTGAAAATGAGAGCGTCACTGGCTCGATAGACGAGTCCGGCTCTTTCACTCCATTGCGTCCCATAATCACTGTAGTTATCCGCCCGAAGTCCAAGGATCAGATCCACATCGTCGGTAACGGATATCAAATCTTGCACATAAGCATACGCAATCGTTCTGTTGATATGCTCCGGCAACAACGTTGTCGTAGGATTCGCCCAGAATGCAGACTCTTTTTCTTCTCGATATCTAAAATCATTATAATTGGGATGGATCAAAATAGCGTCCCTATTCGCGGTAATCGTATTTTCGATACTGCTGTAAAACTCATCCTTGGTGATGTTGACCTGACGTACTCCGGCCCCTACTAAAATATCGTTTGATATGATTGGCGGGAGGGTTAATATGGCCTCGGCTTCGAGATTCTCTTCATGCGATTTTTCACGGGTATAAAACCCCTCTTGCATATCAATACCGACGACTGCAAATTTGTCGGCAATAGCGCTAATGGAATCCATATTAGCCTTTACGTCCAGTTCCCGGTGGGAAAAACTGGCTTTGGTTTCCAGCTTATAAGCATCCAATGCTGTTTTATAAGAGAGTTGCGAGAAAAAATAGCTGTTGGTATGGTCTTCCTCTCGCTGTGGAATAGGATTTAAAGACCCTTCATAACTGTAAAAGTTCCCGTACGTGCTTTGTTTTAAACGAGTGAGAAATTCAAACCCTCCATTGGTGGCTTTAAACCCAACCGAGAAATCTTTCATTGCTTCGTCTGTTTTTCGAACCTCATTTTTTACGTCGAGGGCTTTGTCGTTTTTTTTGTAATACCCATCGGCAAACAGTTTCCAAGCCCCCGCAGAGGTATTCAGATTGGTTCCCGCCATGCGATATTGGTAGCTCCCTGCTCCCACAAAGAGCTGATTCTCTTTTGTTTCATTTCCAATTTTAGTAATGATATTCACCGTCCCGTAAAACGCACCGGCACCATAAACGGTAGACCCAGGTCCGCGCAGCACTTCAATCTTCTCCACCAGCTGCAGGGGAAAATCCATGTAAAAATGGCTGCTCCCGAGCACTTCATTATTGATGGCTACCCCATCGATCAATATTTTGATCTTATCGGAGAGATAGGCATTGGGATTTTTCAATCCTCGGACGGTTGTCATGGTGTAGCCCATCGGACTTAGCTGCATCTGTATGCCGGGAAGCATATCCAACGCTTCGGCAATCGTTTGGATGCCGGCATCTCGGTAGGTTTGCGCATCGATCACCGTGACGACCGAGGGGAGGTAATCCACATTGAGTGATTTTTTGGTCGCTATCTCGCTTGCATTCTCCAGCAGAGTCTCAAACTCATTGGGCATCGCCGCTTCTTCACCGTGAAGGGTACTTAGTATTGCCAATACGGCACCCTGAGCTAAAAGGCTTCTCTTCATTGTCCTTATCCTTTTTGGATCCAGTTTAAGTATAAATAATTATTATTCGTTGATGATAATACATTTAGAGTATTAATTTAGACTATGCTATACTAAGTTGCATTATATTTTAGTTAAATTGGTTCTTATTATTATAAAATCGAAAGAAGGGGTAATAAGATTGGCGAATCATTTTTTGATTTCATTATTCACGGTAACGATGATCTTGAACTCTATCCCTTTGTATGCTTCGACGTATGATGAGGATGTATTGACTATTTATTCCAAAGTGGTTCCCCGTTTTATTCTAATGAGCAGTCAAAAAAACACGCTTCAAGATAAAATGGAAATATGCGTTTTGCATGATAAACTCGATGAAAGGATCGCCTCGTCATTAATGGATAAAATAACCACTACCTATCCAAACGGAATTAAAAATTACAAAATAAAATTAATAGAAAGTGATTATTCCGATCTTGAGGCATGCCGCAACAGCCAATTGATTTTTATTTTTGATACCGATGATAAAAATGTCAACAAAACGATCAAATTTTCAAATAAACATACCATCTTCACCATGGCATACGATGCTAAGTATCTGGAACATGGGGTTCATGCCTCTTTATTTTTGGGCCGCAAAGTCACCCCCTACATTAACCTCAATGGCATACGTAAAAATGAGATGGAGCTTGACAATACTCTTGTTCGAATTTCAAAAATCTATTCCAATGAAGATGTCAAATAATGCGTAGTCTCAGTATTGAAATAAAAATAATCATCGGTGTTGTTTTCTTCACACTGCTCATCGTCGGATTGGAACGGCAGCAAGTATCGGAAAATATTATTGAGCAGTTTGTCGAGTCTAAAAAATCAAAAAATCAATTATTAATTGACACGGTTTCTCCCGTTATTGCTTTAAATCTGTCTTTGGGATTGGAGGATGCCAATCAAGAGTATTTGGACCAAATTGTAAAACAAAATTCCGATTTGATACGGTTTGAATTGATCAACCTTGACGGTGAAACGATGTACCGTTATGTCAAAACGTCTTCAACAAAGCCAACAAAAACTCCAGCGGATATGAATTTTTGCAGCCGATTCATAATAGACCCGATCACAGGCGAGAAATTCGGGATGCTCAATGTCCATTTTGATGATCATGAGTATCAACGGATGTTGGATAAAAACAAAGAGACAACGTTCAAGATTTTTGGAATGACGTTTGTGCTGTTGCTGAGCTTTTTGTTCCTGATAAAGAGAGAGTTTAAGTTTTTAAAAGAACTCAGTGCAAGCGTTTTGAGGTACGATCCGAAACTCAATAATTTTACCTTGACGAGAACCAAAAGAGGGGATGAAGTCGGTATTATCCACAATGCGATTATCTCGATGGTAGGCAAAATCGACTCCCATACAAAGCTTTTGGATGATATCAATCAATCCTTGGAGCAAAAAATATCAGAGCGGACAAAAGAACTGGAAGAGAGCAATAAAAAATTGAAAGAGTTGTCCATCACCGATCCGTTAACGCAGCTGTTTAACCGAAGATATTTTGAAAATCATTTGGAAGAGATGTGGAATCTTGCCAAGCGTAAACATGTTGATGTATCGATCATTATGTGCGATATTGACCATTTTAAATATGTCAATGATATTTACGGGCATTTGGTCGGCGATGTTGTCTTGAAAGAAGTCGCGCATATTTTGAAAAACTCCCTTAAGCGCAGTACGGATTTTTTAGCACGATACGGCGGAGAAGAGTTTATCCTTGTCTTGTACGATACAAAAACCGATGCTGCGGAAGAGCTGTGCCGGAGTATTCAAAAGCATTTGAAAGAGGCTGGCGGGGTTGAATATAAAGGGGTAAAGACCGAAGCGGTTAGCTTGAGTTTCGGAATTGCCAGCATGGTTCCGGATGAAATGAATCACTACGATAATCTCATCAAACTTGCCGATACCGCGTTGTATCAGGCGAAAGAGAATGGGAGAAACCGTATCGTCACCATTGAGGCGTAGAAGCAGGCTGGTTTGCTGGTGCAAATGTCCTAATGGCTAAATAGGCTTTAGAATGAAAAAGCTGTAACGCTGTTCCTGTTTGCTTGGCGTTAGATGCGTCTCTTCGATGACGTCTAAGACCTCAAAGAGATCGCGTACGGTATGTCGCATCCGTTCTTTATCGTATTGCCGTACGGGCAATGAACTGCAGCTGTCGGGGCCGTCTGTGGAAAATGTTCCGATAATCGCATGCCCTTTTTTGGAAAGTGACTGATGGAGGGTTCGCAGATAGGCTTGCTGCTCTTCGTGTGTTTGAAGGAAATGAAAGACCGCGCGGTCATGCCAAACATCAAAGAGCTTTTCCGAGGAAAAAAAGCACACATCTTCCACGCAATAGACCGGTACATCAGCGGTTGTACCCAACCGCTTTTTGACGATTTCCAGTGCGCTGGATGAAAGGTCAAGAAGGGTAATGTCTTGATACCCCGATGCAATCAGTGTATCGCTGAGACGGGACGTTCCGCATCCGACATCGATGAACACATCGGCTGAGGTCGAGCCTATTTTTTGCAATAAGGAGAGAGAGATCGAAGGCTCATTTTGATGCCAGCCTACTTGGGTCATATCTTTGGTGGTATAGACATTTTCCCAATGCCGCTGCTTACTCTTTCTATCCCCTTTCGTCGCTCTAAAAGTTGCTCCAACGGTGGTGGGTGCTGTCTTGTAATGGTTGGTCCCTGTACACTCTGCATTCACAAATCCGGCTTCATTCATCATGTCGATGAGAGACTCTTTGGAAAGCGTCCCCTCCACACAGTTTGCCCAATCCCCCGAAGAACTTTGTGAACAGCATGAGGGTGCGTAACTCTCTTCAGACGTATCGATCATGTCGGCAAAATAAAGTTTGCCCTCAGGCTTGAGAACACGATAAATCTCTTCAAATACTTTGGATTTGGAGGCGGCAAGGTTGATAGCCCCGTTGGAGATGATGATATCCACACTGTCGTTTTCAAGAGGGAGATGTTCAAGATCTCCTTCAAGGACTTCAACGGTATTCAAACCCGCTTGCTTAGCGTGACGTTGAGCGGTCTGTACCATCATCGGGGTAAGGTCTATCCCGATCACTTTTCCTTCACTCCCAACGTGCAGGGCCGCGACACACACATCGACACCTGCTCCGCATCCTAAATCCAAAACAGTCGAACCTTTGGGAAACTCCCCAAGTGAGAAAGGGTTGCCAACGGCGGCACAGTAATCCCAAATATGCGAGGGCAGATGCTCCATCCATTCATCTTTATAGCCGTGGGCTTTGGCATTACTCAACCCCTTTTCCCATCCGAAATCTTTTTTAGGATGGAGTGCCAGTTCGGTATACAAAGCGATAACACCTTGTGCCGCACATTGTGATGAAGCCATAACATATCCTCTTTTAGTTCAATAGCAGTTGTGCCAAATTATCAGTATAGATAGTATATTATAGCGTCTAATGAATTCAGTCGGAGTTAGTATGAAAAAAATCGTGGCTATGATGTTGATCGCTTTTGGGCTTAATGCGGCACAAATCAATTGGGTGTATACGTACAAAGAAGCTTCCGCCAAAGCACTCAAAGAGAATAAACCGATGGTGGTCTACATGCACCGTCCGGGATGCGAATCGTGTGACTTTTTGGAAGAGAAAGTGTTCAAAGATGAAGCACTGGCAGCCTATGTGAATGAACACTATGTACCGACTTTGCTGAATGTCAGCAAATCCGATGCGCCTAAACATCTTGTCGTTAAAGCCAGTCCTGTATTTCATTTTGTCAACGGCAAAGGGAAGCCACTGGAAGAGACTCTGTATGGCGGGAAAAATGCCAAAGCATTTTTGAAAATTCTTCAAGATGTTGAGACAAAATTTCTTCAAAAATAGATAATGTGTTAAAATGGTAATCAAAACATCCAGACTCAAGGTTCAATATGCTTTTTAATCCCACTCCATTAGAGCGTCTTACGACACTAACCACCCAGCTCATCGAAAAACATGCTTCTGAGCATGATGAATTAAAAGTTCTGAGGGATGAGATCGCAACACTTCGTGCTGCGAACAAGTCTCAAGAGGATGAGATTACCAAACTCAATAAAGATTTGTTGGAAAAAGATATTGAGATCGAAGCCATCGTCTCTAAGATCGAAAGTCTGTTGGGATAAGCGTGAACGTCTCTCTCACCCTCAATGCCAAACGGTATGATATTGATGTTGAAGAGGGTTTCGCCCGTTTTTTGACCGAGAAAATGAGAGAAGATTTTCACATTGATGGGAACAATGATCTCAAGACGCTTCTTCACGCGTACGTTCGCCAAAGCTTCTCTCTCTATGAGCAAGAAAAACAGATCAATGCACTCATCGAGACGCTGCAATCGTAAAATCTTTCTTCACAATTGCTTCACAATCTTTTTTTATACTGTTGTTATCTAAAGAGAATCTCTTTTAGGAGAATCTCAAAAAGAGGAGTTTAGAATGAAAAAGTTTCTACTTTTAGTTGCCTCTATGGCCCTGGTTGCGTCCATGGCGCATGCGGATGCCAAATCAGGTCAAAAAACCTATTTGAAGTCGTTCAAAACATCGTTTGGGATGAACGGGACGAAGTTTGCTGCGGATCATACCGTAGCGGAGTGGGAAGAACTTTTTGCCGATAACGCAAAAGGGTTTATCAAAGAATACGGTGAAAAATTCCCTAAAGCGTTACCGGTCTTGACGAATCCGGATATGGCGGCAAAACTTCAGGATGTCGGTGATTTTGCCAAAGAATACGGCAGTGATAGCGGCAACGTTCCATCGTGTGGATAAAAGGTTAGATGTTAAAAAAAGCGCGGCGTGCTGCGCGTGAGCTCTCTGCTGAAGAGAACGCAAGCGTTAGCGTAGCTATCGGGATGCACCCTAAAGGGTACAAGAACCTCTTCGAGGTATTCCGATGGCGTTTAAAATGAAAATACACAAAGGATTTACAATGAAAACATTACTTGCACTCTTAGGTCTTACTCTTATGTTGAACGCTGCGGATGGCAGTGCTTTGTATCAAAAATGTGCCGCATGTCACGGTAAAAGCGGTGAAAAAGCGGCTCTTGGAAAATCAGAAGTGATTCACGGTTGGAAATCGGATAAAACACTCGAAGCACTCAAAGGGTATAAAGCGGGAACGCGTAATACCAAAGGGATGGGTGCGTTGATGAAAGGTCAAGTGGCAACACTTTGTGATGCGGATATGAAGACATTGAGTGACTATATTTCGACGTTGAAATAAATAATTCCCCTTTACGGGGGAATTAAATTTTCTACTATTTTATTGTGTTTAATTGAGAGGTTGTGATACAATCGTTCACTTAAACATAACGATCAAAAGGATTGAGATGAAAACACTCTTTGTATTATTGGGACTGACCCTGTTATTGGGTGCGGCGGACGGAAAGGCGCTGTACCAAAAATGCGCCACATGTCATGGAGCCAAGGGAGAGAAAAAAGCACTCGGGAAATCGGAGATCATTGCCGGCTGGAAAGAGGCAAAAACGCTTGAGGCACTCAAAGCCTATAAAGCGGGAAAACGCAACACTAAAGGGATGGGTGCTTTGATGAAAGGGCAAGTTGTGAAACTCAGCGATGCAGATTTGAAAGCCTTGAGTAAAACGATTGCAAGCATGAAAAAATAATCTCTAAAGATTATTGACTTCGTTTTTCCATGACGCAGGAATCTCTTTTCCTGCAGTTCCCCATATCATTCCCTAATCAACGCTCTCTCCACCGGCTGTTAATTCCAGCCTATACAGATCTTTGTCCCTTCGTGCTCTTTGGAGTCGATGGTGATCGTCATCTCGTATTCACGGGCGATCATAGCGACGATGTGTAATCCGATACCGAATCCCCCGACACTTTTGTCTGCGCGAGTGTAGCGTTCAAAGACTTGACTTACCATATCCTTCGGAATGCCTATGCCGTTGTCCTGGATACACAACCCTTGCGCGTTTAATGTCACGGTAATGGTTCCGCCCATACGATTGTATTTGATGGCATTGGAGAGGAGGTTGTCGATGATGCGTGTCATCTTGGTTCGATCGGCTATGAGAGAGATGTCGGGAGAAATGACGGGGATCAGAGTAATCTTTTTTTGCTCAATACGGTGACGAAAATACTCCAATCGTTCTGTGAGTAAAAACGATAGGTCAAGGGGTATATTATTGACCATCAGATCGTGATTGAGGATGAGGTAGGTAAGATCATCATAGAGTGTTGAGATGGTGCGCGATGCGATCTCAATACGGTTTAGTTTTTTAAGCAGGGAGGGGGAAAGGGTTTCTTCTTTGAGCGTTTCAATGTTGGTGAGAATGGCACTGACTGGAGTGTTGAGCTCGTGGGTGGTGTCTTTTATAAAATTATCCAGCAGCGCAATGGCTTCATTCATGGGGCGCAAAAGAAGGCGGGAGAGTCCAAACCCCACAAGGGCAAGGAGCAAGGATAAGGGTAAGCCGAAAAGGAGAAAATGCTCGAATACCTGGTTTTGCCACAGTTTGTCATCCGGCGTTTCAAAAACGAGATAATATTCTCCCAAACCGTAGGGTGAGAGGGGTAAAACGAGGTGAATCGTCCCCGTATCAAGATAGATATTTTCGTTAAAATCGATAGAGGTGTCTTGGAGATTGCCGACTAAGAGATCCTTGTCATATCCGTATAACGCTGTTTTGTAGGCGATGTCGTGTGGAAACGTTTTTAGATCATGTCCGCTTTCAAGCCATTTTTTGACTCTCGGAATGTACGTTTCACTTTGCAATTGCATCGCCAAACGGTGGGAGGAGAGCATTTGTTCACGCTGAAATTGAGTATAGAGGGTACCGATGAGGGCTAAAATCAAGACACTCATGACTCCATACAGCGTCAAAAAGCGTTTAAGCGTGCGGTATTTAGCGGAACTGATACCCGAGGCGTTTGTGGCTGACAATACGCTCACCTCCCAAAAGTTTACGAAGTGTTTTGATGTAGGTGCGCAGACTTCCGTCGCTTGGGGTTTCATCAAAATCCCATAAATGTTCCATGATGACTTCATGGAGTAAAAGTTCCCCTCTATGCTGTAAAAAAAGTTTGAGAAGTTTGTGTTCTTTGAGTTGAAGGTTTTGCTCTACCCCATTGATCTTCAGCACTTGATTAAGGGGGTCATAGGTAATCCCGTC
This sequence comes from Sulfuricurvum sp., assembly GCA_036277315.1. Taxonomy (GTDB): domain Bacteria; phylum Campylobacterota; class Campylobacteria; order Campylobacterales; family Sulfurimonadaceae; genus Sulfuricurvum. Next base: position 2,674 of record DASUNE010000037.1, on the reverse strand, counting down.
TCCTAGATCGATCATTTCCGTAGGAGGATGGTAAAAATTGCGCTTTAAAATCGTTTGGATACGTAGCAAGAGCTCTTTGAGGGCGAAGGGTTTTCGTAGATAATCATCAGCACCGCTTGCAAATCCCTCTTCGACATCGTCCATCGCATTTCGTGAGGTGAGAAAAATAGCAGGCGTATGGTTTCCATCCGATCGTGTGTTTTTGAGCAGAGAAAAACCATCCCCTCCCGGAACGTTTACGTCCAGCAGTAACAGATCAAATTTTTGTTCGTAGAGCGCATCTTCAGCCGATGTCGCATTGTAGACGCATACAACATCATACCCTTGTTCTTCGAGATATTCACCGACACTTTCAGAGAGGTTTGGGTCGTCTTCAAGAAGGAGGAGTTTGGCTTTAGTCATGGTAAAGATTTTAGCATAGCCAACCCTTAAAAATAATAACCCACAGGTAATGAAATCTCATAGGAGACATCGAGTTAGCGAAATTATGACAGTATCACTCCTGCGAGGATAAACAACGCAAAGGCAAGGATCGCAGAGATAAGTGCATACGGCAGTTGCGTGCGGGTGTGTTCTTGGACGCTGCATCCTGCCGCCATGGAAGAGATGATTGTCGTATCGGAGATGGGAGAGCAGTGGTCTCCGAAAACGCCTCCTGAGATGACGGCACCCATGGCCAGTGCGATCGGGGCATCCATACCCACAGCCAGAGGAATGGCGATGGGGAGCATGATGCTAAACGTTCCCCAGCTCGTACCCGTTGCAAAGGCGATGATGGCTGCCAGGATGAAAATAGCGGCTGCAAGATAAGGACTGGGGAGGTAGTCGCCGATGAAGGAGGCAAGATATTTCCCCACTTCCATGTCCGAACTCACGCCCCCGATCGCAAATGCCAAAAGTAAAATCGAGGCGATGGGGAGCATCGACTGAGCCCCTTTGAAGGTTTCGGTTATAAAGGTTTTTGAATCCATTACGTTCTTATAACGATAATAGCCGTACATCAATACGAGGGTAACGATGAGGGTATAAAAAATGGAGCTCGAACCTGAACCTTTGAGAAGATTCCCATTTCCCGTAACGAGCATAAAGAGCAGCACACCTGCGATCATCCAGACCATCGGCCAGACAAAAAGACCGACATAACCTTTTTCATCATCGCATTCCAAAGAGGGCTCTTCAATCACGGCATGGCGCATGGGTCCAATATCGATGTTGTACCAAATCGTCAAGAAGGTGACGATGAGGGCAATGTAGGCATAAAAATTATAGGCGATGGCTTGGATTAACCAAGCCCCTTCTTCACCGACAAGAAGCCCTGCAGCGATTTGACCGCCGATGAGCCCCAGTAGCAGAGCTCCCCAGCCGTTGATGGCGATAATGGAGCATACCGGGGCGGAGGTCGAATCGCATACAAAAGCCAATTTGGCACGGCTGATACGGTATTGATCGCAAAACGGTCTTCCGATGGCACCGGCTACAAGAGAGGTGATGGAGGATTCGATGAAGATAACCAATCCTGCGATGAAACTGGGCATCAATGCCCCCCGCTTGGAACGAACCCACGGACGTGTTACGCTGAGTTCATGAACCAATCCTGCCACCCCGCCGCTGCGTTGGATGAGTATCATCACTGAGCCTACCATCATCGCAAAAGCAAGTGTTTTCAGAACCCAGATTTCAGTGAGCAGATTCCAAAACCGCTGTGTGAGGAGTACGAGTGCATCGATGGGTTGAAAATCAGCAATGATGAATTCGCCGACGACAATCGCAGCAATAAGAGCAATAAAAACAGAACGGCTAAAGAGGGCGAGGACAATGGCGATAAAAGGAGGAATAAGTCCTAAAAATCCGTATTCGATTGGGGGTCCTTATGTTTGTATGGGCTTCCTGCCGAAGGAAACCCAGTGTTAACGTAGCCAATCGAGATTTTATTCCGATGGCGTTTTATTACAGTATAACTTGCAGCCGCATAATGCCTGCACGTCCAAATTGTTCCTCATAGTATTCGCTTCGTTTTTCATCGATGACGTTAAAGCCCAGTTTTTTGTAGATAAGCTCGGCTTCAACAGAACCGATTTCAACCATTGTTTGCACTTTACGATACCCTTTTAGACGGGCGGTGAGCATGCTTTTGCCGATCATCTCTTTGAGGATTCCCAAACTTTTAAATTCAGGTTTGACGACCATAAAATCACATACCCATGTTTTATTGTCGATTTCAGGTTCGCACAACAAATATCCCGCTATTCGCTCGTGATACGTTTCATCAATCCCTATCTCTTCGAGAGCTGCGGCAAAAATGTCATGGGTGGCGATACGAGGTTCATACCCGCAGATGGTCCCTGCCTTGACACCATCGGAAAGGGCGATCATAAAATTGGAAAAATGGCAGTAGCTTTTGGTTTTTGTAAGGGTAAATTTTCGAAGGTACTCTAAAAGCTGTTTTTCATCATTGGTATTGAAAATATAATCAAATATCCCCACTTTTTTTCCGGCACGGGAACTTTCCAATAGAGCTTCAGCTATAAATGCCGCATCTGCTTCTTCGGCTTTTCGAATGGTTATGCTCATTCCCGTTACCCCCATGATTTTCATTATGCTATACTACCTAACTTTAAAACAAACTAAGTTCAAATTGGAAATATGTTTAAAAAAATCTCATTTCTTTTTAATT
>DASUNE010000036.1:0-14405 GCA_036277315.1 Sulfuricurvum sp. | reverse complement strand
TGTGGGGGCGACATGGCTTCGACTGGATCAAGAAGGTTTAGGTTGCATCGTCGGACTGAGCAATTCCGTTACACGGCTCACACTTGCTTAAACGCAAACAATACTAATTACCGTCCTGCTTACGCTGTAGCGTAAGTTTAACTAAACTTTAGGACTGCGCTACCTTCCTATGCTATAACTGGAAGGGCTTGGCGTATAACCCATGTGATAGCTATATTCTTGGAATGTCTCGGACTTGAATGAATTTAGAGAATTGAATGCCGTAACTTTGCTCGTTGTGTGAAGGCGTTTGAAACACAAACAACGAAACTAAGCATGTAGACGCCTTTACAATCTTGGTTTAGGACTCCGGTTCAATCCCGGACGCCTCCACCACAACGTAACTTCTTCAATCCCCGGTTCTTATAATCAAGCTCATAGGATTAGGTTCTTTAATACATCCCTTATTGCAAGTTCGATAGAATCATCAAAACTCATAATTTTTTAATTTCATAGTTACCAAGGGATATTTTAGTGGATACATTTGAAAACTTGACCATACTGTATATTGAAAATGATTTGATGTGTCGAAAAAAAAATGTATTAATGATGCGTGACGCCGGACTTAATGTTCTGGAAGCGGATAATACAACTGTCGCGAATGAACTATTTCGCGATCATAAGATCGATGTGATTTTGATTGACTTGAACTTACACCAGGTAGAGAGGATGAATTTTATCCGCTTTCTCCGTTACAAGGATGTTGTGGCACCCATCATTATCACAGCAGATGATTCGAATAAAGAGATTTTACTCGATGCAATCAATCTCGATACTACCCGTTTTTTGATCAAGCCATTACAAAAAAATGAGTTGCTCAATGCACTTAAAATCGCAATCCATAAATTATTACCGCCGCTGCCTGTAATCTTGGTCGAAAATGATCTGCATGATGGATTTAGCTATGATCCGATTAACAAAGCCGTTCTTCATCCGGATGGCTCAGTTATTCAGCTTTCTAAAAAAGAGTATCTTTTGATCGAGCTCTTACTAAAAAATAAGCGGCACATTGTCTCATTTGATGAAATAGAGAAAGTCGTTTGGCAAGATAGCGCAGTAAGTATTGGCGCGCTTCGTACATTGGTCCGTGCTATTCGAAAGAAAACCTATCCGCATATCATTTCCAATTACAGCGGGATTGGCTATAAGATGGAGCTATGATCATCGCTGTTATTGCTGTACATCGTTCGGCATGAGGTGCTTGTGGCTTTTCCCCCTCTTTTTACCTAGTATTTTTACATTTTTTTGTATAATCATTTTACTTAAAAGAATGCAGGATTATGTTTAAAATTATGAATGAGTTTACTGACCAACTTTATACAATAGCATCAAAAGATATTAACAGTGTTGTTCTTATGTTAGCCGATGAAAGCCATCCGATTTTCAAAGCTCATTTTGAGGGAAATCCTCTTCTGCCTGCTTTTTTGCATGTCGATCTTGTTGCAGAAATTTTTGGTTTTGAGGTGGTAGGGATTAGTCGGGCAAAATTTATGGAGCCGTTGTTGCCTAAGGATGAAGTGGTGATGACGGTGGAGCAACGCCCATTGGGGATAAGGGTTCGATTAGTGAAAGATACACGTATTGCCAGCGAGATGACACTTGAAATCCAATAGCCTCTGTATTGTGATCCCTGTTTACAACAATCCTCAAACCATTGCGCGGGTGGTGGAGGAAGTGCTGGTTTACAATCTCCCTATTATCGTGGTGGATGACGGTTCCGATGTTCAGGTTGAGATCTTATTAGGGGAAAATGAGCACGTAACAATCGTGCGGCATTCTGCTAATCAGGGGAAAGGGGTTGCTCTTCGTACCGGTGCACTAAGAGCTAAAGAGATGGGATACCGTCATTGTTTGACCATAGACGGAGACGGGCAACATTTTGCGCACGATATTCCGAAATTTTTAAATCTCTTTGATGATGCATTTGATGACCGTACGATGATTATCGGAGTGCGTGATTTTAAAGACTGCAATCCCCCAAAATCCTCTGTGATTGGACGACGTATCGGGAATTTCTGGGTGTGGGTTGAGAGCGGGGTATGGGTGAACGACACTCAGACTGGATTTCGCCTTTATCCCGTAGATTTTTTGAGCTATCCTTCCTCTACCGTACGTTATGAGTTTGAAATTGAAAATTTGGTAAAATTCCTATGGTCAGGGGGAAAAGTACTCGAAGTGAGCGTTAAAACACTCTACGATGAGACCCGCGTGACCCATTTTGATAAACTCAAAGACAATCTGTACATGATAATTTTACATACGAAACTTGTGCTTATGCGACTATTTTTACTTAAAGGTATTTTATGACAGTAACCATTAACGACCAATTTATCCCATTTGAGAATGTGGCAAATGCTACGGCAGTAGTCCTCGATAGCAGTGCCCTTTTTAGAGACAGAATCCGTGCGGCGGAAGCATTGTTAATGAAAGAGATTAGCAATGGCAATCCGATTTATGGGGTAACGACGGGGTATGGCGATTCGGGAAAAAACTATTTGGTTTTTGAGGATGCAAAGACCTTACAGGTTAATCTGTACCGTTTTCATGGATGCGGGGTGGGTGATATCCTCTCTGAAAAAGAGATTTTCAATATCGTATTGGTTCGTTTGATCAGTATTTCCAAAGGGTTTTCAGGGGTGAGCGTAGAACTTCTCGAAGCGATATTGAAATTTCTTGAGATGGGGATTTTACCTGCTATCCCGTCCAAAGGTTCTGTGGGGGCTTCGGGGGATTTGACACCGCTTTCCTATATTGCGGCAGCTCTTGCGGGAGAGCGAGAGGTGATCTATCGTTCCCAACTACGCCCTACGGCAGAAGTGTTGAAGGAATGCGGAATCGAGCCATATGTGTTCAAGCCCAAAGAGGCGCTGGCGATTATGAACGGTACGTCGGTGATGGCGGGGATTCTGGTCGTACAGATTGAAAATTTTGAGCGTTTGCTTCTGGGGCTTGAAAGTTTTTCGGCAGGATTGTTTGAGGCGATGGAAGCCGATACGACGGCGTTAGAGCCGTTTGTTCATCAGGTAAAACCGTTCGAAGGGCAAATCAAATGTGCTTCGAATTTGAGAGCAAAATTGACGGGAGCGACGTTGGTCCATGATCGTCTGACACGCTATAAAAGCTTTTTTGATGCAGAGCACCATAACATTCAAGACCGTTATTCGATCCGCTGTATCCCTCAGATTTTGGGTGTCGCGTGGGATAATCTTGCAATGGCAAAAAAATGGGTTGAGACGGAGATCAACTCCGTAAGCGATAACCCGTTGATTAACTGCGATGAGCAGATCATCTATACCGGCTGTAATTTTTACGGCGGTTATATGGCGCATTCGGCGGATACATTGAAGATTTGTTTGGCAAATATGGCCGATTTGTTGGACAAGCAGTTTGCGGTTTTGGTGGACGATAAGTTTAATCGCGGATTGGGTGAAAATCTTAAACTCTCAAAAGAACACTATCACCACGGGTTTAAAGCGATGCAGATCACGTTGAGTTCTCTTAGCGCGGATGTCATGATGCGTATGTTGCCCTCGAGTGTCTTTTCACGCTCTACCGAGTCGATGAATCAAGACAAAGTCAGTATGGGAACCACAGGGGCGTTAGGGCTAAAAGGGGGGATTGATGAGTTTGCATCGATGCTCGCTATTGCCATGTTGGGTATTGCTCAGGCGATGGACATTCGGGGCGTTGAGAAATTTTCTCCGTTTGCGCAAGGACTGTATGGCAAGATTCGTGCCGTATCCGCTCCTTTGATTGAAGACCGCCGTCTTGATGGAGACATTGTGACCTTGCGTGACATGTTGCTTCGCGGAGAGCTGGTGTGAAAAAAGTCCTCATTACGGGCGCGACGGGAGCAATAGGCGAAGCTACTGTGCGGCTGTTTGGGGCCAACGGTTATTTCGTCTACGTTCACTATCACAACAATAAAGAAAAAGCAGATACTTTGGTCGCGGAGCTTGGCAATGGGCAAGCTGTCGGCTTTGATATTAGCTGTGCTGAAAGTGTACGCACGGCATTGGAAGGGATTTCGGTCGATGTATTGGTCAACAATGCCGGTAAAACGAAAGACAAACTTTTCTTTTGGATGGAAGACGGTGATTGGGACGACGTGATTCAAACCAATCTTACGGGGACGTATTATGTGACCAAAGCATTGCTTCCTGCCATGCAAAAACAAAAATCGGGAGCCATCATTAATGTGGCTTCCGTTGCGGGGGTAGTGGGCAATATCGGTCAAGCGAATTATGCCGCATCAAAGGGGGGGATGATCGCGATGAGTAAATCGCTTGCCCTTGAAGTCGCCCGTTATAAAATTCGTGTTAACTGCGTGGTTCCCGGATTTATTCACTCAGAGATGACGGCAGGATTTGATGAAAAAGATTTTGAAAAGATGATCCCGATGAAGCGATTCGGAAAAGCGGAAGAAGTGGCGGAAGTGATTTTCTTTCTCGCCGATAAAGCGTCGTATATGACGGCTGAAGTGGTCAATATTTCGGGCGGGATGGTACGATAATGCGTCGAGTTGTGATTACGGGGATCGGTTTTTATTCACCCATCGGTGATACGATGACCGCGTTGCGCACCTCTTTGGAAGAGATGAAAAGCGGTGTCCGTTTTATGAGTGAATGGGAGAACGTAAACGGATTGGAGGCACGGATTGCCGGAGTTGTTCCCGCGAACGATTTTAGTGAGATTCCACGAGCTTACCGTCGAACGATGGATCGCGTAGCGATGATGTGTGCCTTATCGCTCAAACGGGCGATTGCTCAAAGCGGTTTAACGTCAGAACAGATTGTTTCTCCCCGAGCTGGAATTTCATTTGGCTCGGCGATGGGAGGGCTGGAATCGTTGTTTGAGTATGCCGAAGATGTTTCTCATAACCGCGGATTTGGTCGTCAAAATGCAACGGCATTTTTGCGTTTTATGAGTCATACGGTAGCGGCAAATCTGGCGGTTATGTTTGGTGTGATCGGGCGTAATATTCCGACGAGTTCAGCCTGTACCGCTTCTTCTCAGGCAATCGGTGCGGGATATGAATCGATCAAATACGGGATGAGTGATGTGATGCTCGTCGGCGGCGGGGAAGGGCTTCATTACGTCGAAGCAGGGATTTTTGACAGTATGGGGGCAACTTCTATCGGGTATAACGATAACGCCCAAGCTGCGTCACGCCCGTTTGATATTGCTCGTTCAGGATTGATCGTTTCGGAAGGATCCGGTGCACTGGTCCTAGAAGAATACGAATATGCCAAAGCCCGTGGAGCGGTTATCTTAGGTGAAATCGTAGGGTATGCGACCGGATGCGATGGGAGTCATATTACCTTGCCATCGGAGCGGGGAATGGAGCAAGTGATGCGGGATGCTTTGTTGGATGCACAGCTTAATCCCGAAGACATTGGCTACATCAATGCCCATGCCACCGCAACGCCCAAAGGGGATATTTTTGAATCGATTGCAGTCCATCGCGTTTTTGGGCATAATACCCCTATTAGCAGTATCAAAGGGTATACCGGGCACATGTTCGGTGGCGGCGGAGCGTTTGAGAGTATTGTATCGCTTATGGCATTGAATGAATCGTTTTTACCGGCGAATAAAAATTTGGAGACCATTGATCCCGCTTGTGCCCCTTTGGATTACATTCGATCTCATAGAGAGACGAGCATTAAAGCCGTTATGAATAATAATTTTGCGTTTGGCGGAATCAATACCTCGATTATTATCCAGAAAATTTAAAAGGACACATATGAGCAGTGAAGTATTTAAAAAAGTGCAAGAAATTATTGTAGAGCAGTTTGAAAAAGAGTCCTCTGCAATTACCTCAGATAAGTTACTTGTAGAGGATTTAGGGCTGGACAGCTTGGATATGTTTGATCTTATCTGCGCATTGGAAAAAGAATACAATTTTCATTTTGAACGGGATATGGGCTCTTCTATCGCAACGGTGGGGGATATTGTTAGACAGTTGGAAAAAAATATACCGCAAGAATGATTTTTACCCTTGGTTATATCCCTTTTGTTTTAATAGCCTATTATTATTTTGGGGTATCGGTTGCGGGTCTTTTTCTCGTTGGTGCCGGTGTTGTCCTGGGGAGCGTATCATGGCTGAAGCATCGTCATTTTAAAGAGTTAATTTCACCTTTTGTCGCGATCATAGTCGGTTTCGGAGCTTATTTTTCGGGTGCTTTTATTGCCTTAAAGCTTTATCCTCTTCTTCTTTCTCTACTTTTTTTAACCTATTTTACGGTTTCTGTTTGGACAAAACGCTATCCCTTGGTAGTATGGGTCGAAAAATTCAAAAAACGCCCTTTAACGGAGCAAGAAATCAACGATGTTATCGTATCTCATTGGTTTTGGATCGCTGTATTGGCTTTTAACACGCTTATTCATCTTTATTTAGTGATACAAAGCGACACCGTCTTTTGGGCTTTGTACTCTTTTGTGGGCTGGTATCTCTATTTTGGTATGGCTATGATACTTCAGCTGGGTTTCGCTCATCGTGAATGGATTTTTCAAGCAGCGCGAAATATTTGGGGATACGGACTTTTTGGCGGTCTGATTATAATGGGGTTTATCCCTGCCATCGGGGGATATTTTTACAATCGACTTGTGAAAAAAACGAAACCCCATATTGTCTTTCAACGGGTTACTGCGGCAATGTTTCGGCTGTTTTTTCGCGCAGCTCCCGGGATTGGAAAAATTGAATTCATTGTTGACCCCAACTATAACCCTTGCAATCCCTATATTTATGTTGCGACGCATGAATCGTGGCTCGACTATCCATTAATGGGGTCATTTATCACAGATTTGTACCACTTGACCAATAAAAAGGATGCATTTTCATGGAGCATACGGGGAATTGCAAAACTTTTAGGTGTCATTGATGGTGTTGGAGCTCATGCCCTTCACGCACTGTTACAAAAGCTGCGTGAAGGGAGTAATGTATTGATTTTCCCCGAGGGGTCACGTGAGACGGATGCGACATTACTGCCCTTTAAGCGAGGAGCCTTTTCGCTCTCGATTGAGTCGGGAGTGTCGATTGTCCCCGTGATCCTTTCGGGCACACGCCTTTTGGTTCCCAAAGGGACGATCCATTGGCAAAAGGGACAAAAGAGTGCGATAAAAATAGAATTGTTAGAGCCGATAATTCCCTATCCTGAAGAGAGTGCTGAGGCATTGAAACAGCGGGTTTGGGATGTTATGAATGCGGTGCAAAAAAATCATAATGGTTAAACCATTGATCGGGATGTTCTTTCACCACTTTTTCTAAAATAGTCGCATATTCTTGAGCCGCTTGCGCAATGGCTTCTTCTTTGGGAAGGGTACGATCATACGGTGTCAGCCAGTAGTAATAGGCATTATAATGATAATCCGCTTCTCGTAATGACAACAAAGCGATAAGCGGAACTTTACGGTTGTACGCTACTTCAAACGGATTTTTATTCATGAGGATGGTCTTACCTAAAAAAGTAACGGGAACACTGCTGGCTTTGGTTAAAAAACGATCTGCCATCATGGCAACAATTTCCCCATTTTGAAATGCACGAGCTACCTGAATCGCAACGGCGATAGGCCCCTCAGAGAGGTCAATGACTTTTAGTGCATTCGCAGATTCACCTTCGATAAACTTTCCAAAACCTTGAATACTCTCTTTGACCGCCTCTTGCATAACGATATTGATGGGGACATTTTTTTCAGAAGGAAGCAATCCGCACGTACTCCAATCTCCCAAATGGGAAAAAAGAAATAATACCCCTTTGTTGACATCAGCAAGATAGGGTTTTTCATTTTTGGCGGTTACGCTATAGCGATGCGCAAACTTTTTACTTAAAAAACGATCCGCGAAAACAAGAGCAAACATAAAGAGATGTCGATAATAAATAAGGTAATTGAATTTTCCGGTGCACAGCAGATAGTACTCACGTAAATGACGTTTGATGGATGGGGCTGTAATCGAAAAATAAAAGACGACAAAAAAGAGGATAAATCGTAATCCTAGATAACCAAAAAGACGAAAAAAAAGATACACAATAAAAAGACCTGCTCCGCTGCCTCGCTGTTTAATCATCCTAAGCCTTCTTTTTTGAAATTATAGCTATTGGTGAGCCAAAATTGGATAAAATAAGAAATTAAATAATGATGGAAACAATAGGAAGCAATGATGGTTGAATACAATACGGTAAAAGAACAGTTGATCGAAGCATTGGGACTGGAAGATATGAGTGCCGATGAAATTCAAGATGACGCGGCATTGTTTGGTGAAGGGTTAGGGCTTGATTCGGTCGATGCGATTGAACTGGTTATTTTTCTCGACAATCAATATGGGATTAAGATTGACAACGTAGGGCAGTCCAAAGAGATCTTTGTCTCGATCCGTACGCTTACTGACTTTATCAATCAAAACAAAAAATAGTGATTACTGCCCTTAGCGTTACCAAAAAATTTGGGGAAAAGATCGTCCTTAACGGTGTCTCCTTCTCCATACCACGCGGATCGATTACGGGATTGATTGGGCGTAACGGGGCGGGGAAAACAACCTTAATGGGAATCTTGTGCGGTCTCATTCAAGCCGACAGCGGTTCGGTTCAAGTCGGAAACATCGACCTTTTTGAAAACATGACAAAAGCCCGTGCCCTGATCGGTTATGTTCCTCAAAAAACTTCACTCTATCTAGACATGACGGGGCGTGAAAACCTAACGTATTTCGGGCTGATTTTGGGACTTAGCGGTCAAAGATTAAAGGACTCTATCCAGGAGGTTGTTAAGGCTACTTCTTTGGATGAATACTTGGATGTAAGGGTAAGCAACTATTCGGGCGGGATGCAAAAGCGTTTGAATCTGGCGATTGGTTTGTTGGGAAATCCCCCTATATTGTATTTGGATGAGCCTACCGTTGGAGTCGATCGTGAATCGAGAGAAATCATTTTGGACACCCTGTTGAAAATGCGCATCGAGTATGGAACGACGGTTTTGTACACCTCCCATTACCTTCAAGAAATTGAGAAAATTTGCGATCGGCTTATTGTTTTGGATAAGGGGTCGGTGGCCGCAAACGATACGACGAGTCATCTTTTGCGAGAATTTCCAAGCTTGGAAGACTACCTCGAAGAAAATATCCAAAAATGAAAAAATACACGGCGGGAATACTCAAAGAATTTTGGCTTTTAAAGCGTGACCTTCATGCGTTGATGGTCCTTTTTGTGATGCCGGCCCTTTTTATTTTGATTATGAGCCTAGCGATGCGTGATGCGTTTTCACAAAACTCGGACGTGCATATCAAAGCGATGATACTGTGTGAAGAAAATACGACAGAAGCCCGTGATATGGTGAAACATCTCAGAAAAATTCAAGGGTTTGAGTGGGTTCGGGTGAAATCTACCCAGGGCAGCGAACTTCCTGTCCTCATGGCGGAGAATGATGTTTTACTGGGAATCGTACTCCGTGCCGGTTTTGAAGAAGCGATACGCAAAAATGAGGGAAGCCAACGGAAGGTAACCGTGCTTATCAGTCCTGAAGCGACCCCGATTGCCAAAGTCTTGTTTGAAACGGCAGTGGGAGGCACGGCTGCGAAGATCACGATGGTAAATCAACTGAGTTCTCTCAATCCATGGATGACCAAAGAAGAAAAAGAGGCGGCTTTAGTGGACAAAGTGATGTTTGAAGAGCATTTTTTACACGGCAAAAAGACAACGGATGTTCGTCCGACATCGGTTCAGCAAAGTGTCCCCGCATGGCTTATTTTTTCGATGTTCTTTATCATTATTCCCATCTCCAACACCTTCGTCAATGAACGCCGTCTGGGGACACTGGCGCGGCTTGCGGTGATGAATGTCTCCATTGGCGGATTGTTGGCTTCCAAAATAATCCCCTATTTTGTCATTAATCAAATACAGTTTATCGCGATGCTCACGGTGGGAATATTTTTGGTTCCTTTGTTTGGCGGTGATGCGTTGAGTATTGGCAATAATCTCACCGCATTGCTGGTCGTCTCATCGGTGTTGAGTTTTGCCTCCATCTCGTATGCTGTCGCGCTTGCCTCTTTTGTTCAAACAACGGATCAGGCAGTTACGATAGGCGGCGTGCTCAATATTATTTTTGCCGCCATCGGTGGGATTATGATACCGGTATTTGTGATGCCCGATTTTATGCAGCAACTTGCGGTACTTTCTCCTATGTCGTGGGGGTTGGAGTCATTTTTAGCGCTCTTTTTGCATGATAGCTCGTTGATGGATATTTGGAAACCTTTGGGGGCACTGATTCTCTTTGGAAGTATCTGCTTGGGGATGGCTGCATGGAAATTAAATCGCGAATTGAAGGAGGCTCAATGAAAGGCTCACAGGACAACGAATTTAAAACAGCATTAAAGATGCTGATTATCGAGGCGTGTGATAAAGAGATGACACCCGAAGAGATTGGGGATACCGAGCCTATGTTTGGTGATACGTCAACGCTTGCATTGGATTCGATGGATGCGTTGCAGCTGTCAATGGAGATCCAAAAAGTCTATGGTGTCGTATTGGCCGATAGCAAAGAACTTCGTCGAGTGTTTACCTCGATCAATGCTCTTGCGGATTATATAAAGCCCGAATAAATGAATTCGTCTGTTTATGTCCGCGAAGCGGTTGCGTTTTGTTCTCTTGGAAACACCCCTGAAGAGATTGTTGCGGGTATTCATAGCAACTGTCCCAAGGATTTCAAAGAGTTGGCGTTTGGTCAAGGAGTCCTTCGACGTGAATATCGAGGACTGGTCGATCAAAACATAACTCAAAACGATGAATTTTATACCGTGTTGAAACAGCTTTTGTCCCAATTGATTCAAACCTCCAATCTAAGCCGCGAAGAACTGGGCGAATCTGCTCTTTTAATCGGTTCAACCTCCATGAATATCCCGTGTTCGGAAACTTTTTTTCGCGAGCAGCCTCAGCAAACGATGTTACCTTATATCGGGTATGGGGAGATTGGAGAGCATCTGGGTGAGTTCTTTGGCATTGGAGGAGAGGTGTCGTTTTTTACCACGGCATGTACCTCTTCAGCGAATGCATTGCTGTATGCGCAAAGGGCCATAGCTTCGGGGCGAGTTAAGCGGGCAATTGTTTTGGGATTCGAATTTTACAATGAATTAACCATGGCAGGATTTGAGACACTTGGATTATTGAGTATTGACGGATGTCGCCCCTTTGATGCTAACCGCAGCGGAATAGTTCTGGGAGAAGGGTGTGCGGCAGTTTTGGTCGACAGTATTGCATCGGACGATGAAACACAGTTTTTACTGCACGGCGGAGCTTCGGGGTGTGATATAAGCAGTCCTACTTCCCATAATGTCGATGGAGGAGTCGTTGCACGAACGATTAGGGATGCGTTGAGGGATGCTAAAAAATCACTCAATGAGGTGGTCTTGATCAAAGCACACGCAACGGGGACTGAGAATAATGATTGGGCCGAGGGGAAAGGGTTGGAGCAAACCTTTGCCGCTCTTCCTCCTGTCGTCGCGTTGAAACCTTTTCTTGGGCATACGCTTGGAGGGTGCGGAGCGATTGAACTTGCTGTTCTCTGGTTTTGTATGCGCGAGGGATTTGTCCCGAAAACCAATGGGTTTGAATGGACAGATGAGCGAATCAATATTTCCCCTTGTATGGAAGAGCAAAAAGTACGCGAGGGGATCCTTCTTTTGAACCATTTTGGATTTGGGGGCAGTGGTGTTGTCCTTGTTGTTGAGTGTCATAAGGGGAAGGATTCGTGAAGCCGCTGTACATAGAATCCATTTCATTGTTGCTCCAAGAGGTGAGGGAGACGAGTACAGAGTTAAAAAAAGAGCTTGAACGTACCAGCGGTCAAAAATTCCGCCGTGTCAACCATTTTGTCCTTTTGGCTCTGACAGGTGTTTTTAGGCTTCCTAATCTCTCCCCGATCGATCCTCTGTGTTCGTTGTATGTGGGAACTTCGAATGGATGTGTTAGAGATACGCTGAATATGCTGGAACAGATGTATCGAGACACACTGCTTCCGATGCCGTTTACCTTTATGGGAATATCTACCAATATGGCAGGGTTTCATATTGCTCAAAACTTAGGGCTGTCTGGAGCCAATCTTACGGTTTCAAGCCTCAATGATCCGTTTGGACAAGCGCTAGCCTTAGCCTCTATGGATCTAGAGATGGAAAAAACAGCCTCTGCCCTTGTGGGATGCGTCGATGAGGGGGTATTTCCTCTGGACGAATTTAAACACGTTACCCATAAAGACGAAAACGATTCCTTGCTCGAAGGGGGATGTTGGATCAAGCTGACTCTCGAATGTGTCAATCCTCTGGCCGTAATTTATGCTCGAGAATCATTCAAAACATTGGATGAGGTTGACGTGTATCTAAAAAGTCAAGAGTTGGTCGAGCCTTTGAGAATTATAAAAAATCAAGCAACCGACTACATCGGTTCTTCGGGCGGGATTGAGTATGTGCGTACCCTTCAAGAACAGCATTCCGGTGTCATAGCGTTGGTCACGCAAAGCGGACGGATGTCCTTTACCGTGACACTTACACGGGTGTTAGGGTAATTTGTCTATAATGAGTCATACACAAAGGTCAGAATGATGGAAAGTAAAACGATAGTATCCGATATTTTGATCATCGGAGGAGGACCTGCGGGATCCATTGCAGCAGCTTCGTTGGCTCAAAAAGGGTACACGGTAAGCGTTGTCGAAAAAGTTCCTTTTCCCCGTTTTGTGATTGGAGAATCACTGTTGCCAAGGTGCAATGAGTTACTCCACATGAATGGGATGTTAGACGTCGTTGATGCTCATGGCTTTACGGTGAAGCAGGGTGCCGCATTTGAGATGAACGGTGTCCTGGAAGCGTATGATTTCAGTGAAAACATAGGTCAGGAATTTGGGACGTCGTATCAGGTAAAACGGGAAGAGTTTGATGATTTACTCCTCAAACAGGCCATTGGATTTGGTGCGACACTTTTTGAAGAGACAGAAATAACAGGCTTTGATGTGGAGACAACAACGGCAACTGCCGTTGATAAAGAAGGAAATCCTCTCATCTTTAAAGCCAAGTTTGCCCTTGATGCCTCAGGCTACGGACGTGTCTTTCCCCGTCTTTTGGGACTGGATGAACCCAGCGAATTTAAAACACGAAGCGCGGTTTTTACCCGTATTACCGGTGATATTCGTCCAACCGATGAGACAGAGGGGTATATTTATATCTATGTGCATGGCAACAATGACGCATGGATTTGGTGTATCCCGTTTTCGGATGGGGTGACCTCGGTAGGAGTCGTATGCACTGAGGAATATTTCAACTCTTTTGGATTGGAAAATGAACGGTTTTGGGATGAAATCATCACCTCAACGGTAGGGGCACGTGAGCGATTTGCCAAGGGGATTAAAATTGTTCCCGTCGGAAAGATTGAGGGATACAGTGCCAATGTTAAATCGATGATCGGGAAAAATTATTGTATGGCGGGGAATGCAACCGAATTTCTCGATCCTGTTTTTTCATCAGGGGTAACGCTGGCACTTGAATCGGGCAATCAGGCGGCAATACTCATCGATAGAGAGCTCAGAGGTGAGTCTGTCGATTGGGAAACGGACTATGTTGCGTA
Source organism: Sulfuricurvum sp. (assembly GCA_036277315.1). Classification (GTDB taxonomy): domain Bacteria; phylum Campylobacterota; class Campylobacteria; order Campylobacterales; family Sulfurimonadaceae; genus Sulfuricurvum. Next base: position 771 of record DASUNE010000036.1, on the reverse strand, counting down.
CATGATGAAGGGAATCAATGTATTTCGTGAGTTTGTCAGTGCGTGGTACGATGGCAGACTTCAAAGTATCTTTTGTGTCACCGAAAAGCCCGAAAAGATCAAGCGGGCGATTTCATCGATTTTAGGGGGGTATGTTTGGGATAATAATAATCTTTTTGTCAAAAATCCCAAAAGTGCCATAGCGGCACTCGTATCTCAAATCACCCAACCTAGCAAGGAATCTAAGCAATGAATCATTTTTTTGACGTTTCTAAAATATCTGGAATACAAGCACAGTACGAGGCGCAAAAAATTGCTTTTGCTCCCATCATTTTTCAAGCAGTAAGGGTTTTGCGAGACAGTGGTATCCTTAAACTTCTTCATGAGAATAATTCAGGGATGAGTATCGACACCATCGCTCAACACCTCTCAATGACAACGTATGCCGTTACCGTATTGCTGGAATCGGGTTTTAGTGCGAGCGTCGTTTCTAAAGATGAAGAGTTGTTTACCCTTACAAAAATCGGGTATTTTCTTCTTAATGACCCGATGACGCGTGTCAACATGGATTTCAACCATTATGTTAATTATTTGGGACTTTATGAGCTGGATAAGGCTGTTGAGCGCGGTGATCCTACTGGGTTAAAGGTTTTTGGAGAGTGGGAGACGATTTACCCCGGATTAATGTCACTTCCGGAAGATGCGAAGAAAGCGTGGTTCGATTTTGACCATTTTTATTCCGATTCGGCTTTTGTGGAAGCGCTTAAAATCATAGGAGAAAAAAGCCCGAAA
>DASUNE010000035.1:0-13558 GCA_036277315.1 Sulfuricurvum sp. | reverse complement strand
GGCGAACTTTATAATGAAAAGAAAACGATTACCCCTCTCAAAGATGATAAAAACAAGATTATCGGGTTTATTTCCAGCGGTAAAGATGTGACGCAAGAAATGATGCTCTATCAGGAACTGGAGCACATTGCTACGATTGATAAACTTACCGGTATTTGCAACCGCCACAAGTTTGAAGAGCTTTTTCTTCTCGAAGCTGAACGCTCTCGCCGGTTTTCGCTTCCGCTGTCTATGATCATCATTGACATCGACCATTTTAAATCGGTTAATGATACCTATGGGCATGATGCCGGAGATGAAGTACTGAAGTATTTGGTCCGTATTATCAATGAAAATATTCGAAAAATAGATATTTTTGCACGGTGGGGCGGAGAAGAGTTTTTAGTGTTATGTCCGGGAACGAACTTGAACGATACCCAAAAATTCGCAGAAAAATTGTGCATGGCCGTCGATCATGCACAATTCCCTGAAGTCTCCCATGTCACCATCAGTCTTGGGATCAGTATGTTTGACCTCAATGATACTTTTTCAGAGTTTTTTAAACGCGCCGATCAAGGGCTTTATGATGCAAAAGAAAATGGAAGAAATAAGGTAGGCAGGATAATATAGTCTTCTTTTAGTCCCCCTTTGTTATAATCTCTGTACTTTATGAGGGTGTGGAGTTTGGATGAATACGGAAGAGATTGGGGCACTGTTACAAAACAAAAACAAGCTTCTCTCGGAAACGTATTTTGAGCTTCAAGCGGCATGTGAAGCCAAATATGGCCCCGATACCCTTGTCATCATCGAAATAGGCTCTTTTTTTGAAGTCTATGAGGTCAATAATGAGTTTATGAAAATCGGTAAGGCGAAAGAGGTCGCCGAATTTCTGAACATTCAGCTTACTCGAAAAAACAAGACGATACTTGAAAACTCCCTCCAAAACCCCCTTTTAGCCGGTGTCCCCAGTGTCTCTATCGAGCGTTATCTGAGCCGTTTGGTCCAGTCGAAAAAATACACGATTGTACTGGTACGTCAGCAGGGCGAACCTCCTCATATCCGCCGATATATCTCCAATATTATCTCCCCGGGAACCAATTTCGATTACATAGCCGAGCCCAGCGAAAACTATATCGCCTCCTTGCTTATCGATCAAAATAATGGCGTCTATTCGGTGGGATATGCGGCCATCGATGTGGGGACCGGCAAAACGCTTATCAATGAGATCCATGGGAGCCGTGAGGATAAAACGTATGCCCTTGATGAAGTGTTTACCCTCTTGCAAAGCTATCAAACCTCGGAAGTGGTCGTGACGTTTTGCGACTCTGGAATCGATGAAGAGGAAGTAAATCGCTATTTGGAGCTCAAAAGCCATCATCGCAGCATTAAAAATGAAAAACGGCTTCGTATCGATTACCAAAACGAACTGTTTGGACGGATCTATCAAATCCGTTCCCTTTTAAGTCCGATCGAATATCTCGATATGGAGCGATACGCTTATACGTCGGAGTCATTGGCTGTATTGATACATACCATTATTGACCATGACCCGGCCATCATTGAAAAGATGAATCGTCCGACGTTTTTGGGGACAAATCGTTATATGTATCTGGGAAACAACGCGTGCGAACAGCTGGGGATTATCTCCCGCGATCATGATGAGATGACGGTACTCAAACTCATCGATAAAACCTCTACGGCGATGGGTAAACGGCTCTTACGTGAGCGGCTGCTTAATCCCATCTGTGATCCGAAGCTTCTGGATGAACGGTATGATCTGATCGAAAAAATGGGTGATCATATTGCCCCCCTGGAGAGCAAGCTCAAAGAGGTCTACGATTTGGAGCGAATCCTGCGCCGTCTTAAATTGGGGAAACTTCATCCGTATGAACTGGCGTACTTTTATGCGTCTCTCACTGCTGCTGAGAAGTTATTTGCGGATGCGGATACACTAGGGATCAGCTATGATAAAGCCAGTGCGCAAGAGTGTGCGCTGTGTGCGAGTGAACTGCGACGGATTTTTGCCATCGAATCGTGTGCAAAGTTTCGGCGTGATCAGGTGGATGAAAATCTTTTTAACGCCGGTATTGACCCTGCTATCGATGCCCTTGAACAGCTCCAAACCGCCAACGAGCTTAAGTTGCAAAGCATCATCGAGCACATCGATACTTTTTTTGATAACGGCAGCGGATACGCCTCGATCGGATGGCTGGAGAGTGAGGGGTATCATCTGCTGATGACGCGTAATCGGTATGTAAGTGTTGAAGAGAGTCTCCATAACAGCTTTTTTACGTTAGAGGGGAAACACCATTTTTTCCGTGATTTTCAGATACGAAAACTCAAAACGACGGTCAAGCTCTCTTCCGCATTGCTCGATGAGCTCTCCATCGAAAATGCGGGGGCAAAATCGAGGATGCTGGCGCAGGTACGAGAACGGTATCAGGAGCATTTAGGATCCATTGAAAAGAAGTTTTCGCATGCCATCGAGCATCTTATCTCCTTTTTGGCCGTGGTGGATGTGTCCCTCAGCGGTGCCAAATGCGCTGCACAGTTTCGGTATGTTCGCCCTCAAATCGTACTTGATGTCCCTAAGGCATTTATCGAAACGGTGGGATTGCGCCATCCGCTCATCGAATCGCGTGAAGAGAACGGGATCTTTGTCCCGAATGATCTTTTTTTAGGCTCTAGCCAACAGCGCAGTTTTGAGGAACATACGACGATTGACGCCTCCAACGGTGACGATGTCAAAGGGGTCTTGCTGTATGGGATCAACTCCAGCGGAAAGTCGTCGTTGATGAAAAGTATCGGCTTGGCTGTCGTGATGGCGCAAGCGGGATTTTTCGTCCCGTGCGCCATGATGCGTTTTTCTCCCGTGGATAAACTGCTGACACGTATCGTCTCCAAAGACAATCTGTACAAAGGGCTTTCGACGTTCGCGGTGGAGATGTTGGAATTGCGTAATATCTTTAACCGTGCGACGGAAAACACCCTTATTTTAGGGGATGAGATCAGTCATGGAACGGAGACGGAATCGGCACTGGCCATCGTAGCCAGTGCGATTTTACGGCTCAAAGAACTGGGAAGTCTTTTCATCTTTGCAACCCATCTCCATCAGCTCTCGTCTTTGAGTGAAATTCAAAAGGCAAAAGGGATTGTGCTGCTGCATCTAGGGGTCTATTACGATGAGGAAAGTGACAAACTGGTCTATGATCGTAAACTCAAAACCGGAAGCGGCAGTACGTTGTATGGTCTGGAATTTGCCAAATCGCTTCACATGGATGAGACATTTATCCAAAAAGCGTATGAAATCCGTGGACGTATTACCGATAATGGACACGATGCCTCATTGTTAAAACGAAACAAGAAAAGCCGTTATAACGCCAAACTGTATTTGACGAAATGTGCATTATGCGATGAAGCGGTGGATGAGGTGCATCACATCATTCCTCAAGCCAGTGCCGATGAAAACGGCTCACTCGGTCATTTCGGGATGAACCATCGCTACAACCTGATCCCTTTATGTGCAAACCATCACCGTTTAGTTCATGAGGGGAAAATCGCCATTCACGGATTTGTGATGAGCGAAGAGGGGCTTCGGTTAAGTTACAGCGAAACATAATGAATCACGCCATCACTTTGTGCAGAGGGCGCGGGTAGGGTTGAATAAGCTGCGTATAAATTTTCGGGATATCGAGTATAGAGATCATTTCGTTTCCAAAATCTTCTGCATGATCGGGGATAATGACCGCTTTGGTCAAAGAGTTCTCATTTTTTAACACATTGCTGTAATGGCTGATTGAGCGCAGTGGAATTTCCGGACTGCTGTAAATCCCATCAACAGCAAGTCCAAGATAGACAGTTTGTTCATCGATCTTGGCTTTGACAATGATAATGGTATCCTTTTCTTTATCGTACTTTTTTTCCATTCCAAGCAGTTTTGCCAAGGATATGACACTTACCATCCGTTTATCAAATCCGATAACCCCCAAATTGTATTCACTGGAGTGTAAAATGGCCGTTAATTCTTGATGCGTTAGGGAACAGACCACATTTTTGGATTCGATTGCGAAGACGGACCCCCCAATAAAGAAGGTTGAAATCTCACAGGTCTCTTCGGCACCTGCGGCTTTTGGATAGAGGTAGGTACGTTTTGCCGGTGTTTCATTGATGAGAGCATGACATAGACCGATCGGACGGTATAAAATGGCAATAACATCGTTTTGGTACCCATCACTTTGTTTGTATTCGCGATAACCGTTGGAACAAGTTGCTCCTACTGCATAATAGATACCGTTGTATTCGATCATCTGAGCGTCGCTTTGAGCACATTTGAGCTGTAAAATCGACTCAGGAAGGGTCACTTTAGAGCCTATGGAAATATCGGCAGTCGTGGATGAGAGAACTTTTGCGTTTCGGTCGATGAAGAGGGCAAACATTCCGTCTTTGATCTCATGATTCTCATTTTTTGGAAGGACATCTTCCAGCATCGTCTGAAATTGTGGTTGGGCATCAAAAACAATCCCTATTCCCCCAATGGCTTTGCCGTTAAAATCCTGAATACAGGCATTATAGATATAGGTTGATCGGTTATCATAGAAAATACTGGGTTCAAAAGGGGAAACCACATAATCTTGGGTTGTCTCAAGTTTCAGCGTTTCGGTAGCCCAGTTGTATCCCACCCGTTTGCCTACGTAATGGTTTTCGTTTGGATTTGAAACGGCGACAACATATCCATTCCGGTCATAGATAAACATGGTCGTGTACACGGTGTAAAGAGCGTTTATCGTCTCGAGGATCGCATTCATTTTTTCTCGATCCGTTTCACTAATATGGTCATACGATAATATTTCTCGAAACGTTGTCGTCAGTGCCCACCAGCGGCAGTCGTTGGCCCTCTCAAACAGGTTCCGATCCATGATGTCGATGGCCAGTGAAGACTGAAATTTTTGGTCTTCCAGATAGCGGATGAGCATGGCGGTATTGAGATTGGCAACGGTATTGTCAAAAACGAGTTTGGTCTCTTCTCCGGTTTTGGAGATTTCGTTTAGCAGTGCTTTGGTAAAAGGGTTCTCTTTATTGGAAGCGTTGGCGATTTGGACATTTCCGTTCCAGACGGTGATGTCGAGTTCGGTTTGAATTTTTTTTGCTTTGTCCAAAATATCGGTCAGCTCTTTTGGGAAATAGGCGGTTGCGTTGGCGACCGTATCAAAAAGATCATTTTTTAAAAATGAGTTTCGTGAGGAGGAACGAAATGCCAAATGCAGAGGGACCATTGCATGACCGATCCATCCCGGACCGAAATAGCCTTGATATCCGCTGGTGGTGACGGCTTTATAGAGGTATTCAAACCCTGCATAATAGGTTTGGTGGGTTTCGCTGTTGCGTGCCTCCAAATACGAACCGATGGGCACATGGTGGGACGAAGAAGAGGCGATCACCTGCTGTGAAGGACTCAGAAGTTCAAGGGCAATGTAGGGATTTTCACGGGTGAGTTTATGAAAAATACTTTTGAGCTCATCTTCAAATTTAAACATCAGACATAAAACCCCCAATGGCTCATCCGTTTGGGGATGACTGATACGGTACGAGTAGATGAGAGAGGGCTTATGGTGAGTCAGATCGCTGGCACGAAAGGTTTCGACGTAGGCTTGATGGGTTCGAAGGGACTCTTGGAGCAGTGGATCTTTGGAGAGGGTAACGGGATTGGTTTCGTCCAACTGGATGAGGACTTTGCCTTTAGTATCGAGCAATATGATGTTCTCATACACGCTGTATTTGGCAACGTATTCACGAAAATGTTGGGATAGGGCCTCTTTTTTTTCAAGTTTTAGGTGGCGCATCTCATCGGAAACAGAGAGGTCCGTTGTGTTAAGAAACATCAAATAGTTGCAAATATCATCATCGGTTGCCAAAAAACCGATATCGGCGGTTCGTTCAAACAGATTGCGGATTAAAATATCGATAGCGGACTGCGCTTTGGATTCGAGTTCGTCGAGACTTTTGTGAAAGGTTTCCTGGGTAAGGCGCAAAAGCGGTTCATCGAGAAGATCTTCGAACGCTTTGCGGGTTTCGCTGGTGTCCATTCCGATATTGGACATCGAGCCAAGCAGGGTCAGAAGATTCCATTTATCGGAAAGCGAACTCATGTTTTTTTCAAAATTCTGCACATCGGACATATAGCCGATCAGATGGTCATACTGCATTGATACTCCTCATTCATAAAACGTATTGGTAAGTTATGATGATAGTATAGGCAATAGTTGAGCATAGAATATGCATCTAATGGTTAAAATTTAATCAAACAGTAGGAGAAAAAAATTCTCTTACGACGAACAGCTAAGCTTTACGTTTTGACGTTGCGTCGGTGTTACTCCGGCGTAACGCTCAAAGGCTTCATGCTCCTTGTAGGGGTTTTGAACCTTCCAAAAGTAGGGTGCTGTTGAGGAGGGATTCGAGCTCTTTGTCTTCGAGTGTGTCGGGATTGAGACCCAGAAGATCTGCCCCTCGCGTATTAAGATTCACCAGTATTGGATTTTTGAGAGGAGTGGGGTGGACTTCATCATAGAAAATCGGATCAAGTTCACGGTAGGGGTTTGTTAGGGTTAGGTTGGATAGTTTCATACCAAAAGTTTTACCGCAAAAAGAAGTTTATTTTTTTAGGATTCAAAAACGATTTTTTTATCCTCACCTTCATGACAAAGGCGAATGTGTAAGACATTTCCTTGCGGGGATGCGGCATATTTTTGGGATGTTTTGGGATCGATAAACGTGATACGGGTATGACCATTGTAGGTCCCGTGATGGGTGATTGTTGCATTTACATCCGCATCATAGAGTTCATTTAGCTTCTTTTCAATGGTATGGACATGCTCTTCATCTGACTTGATAGAAGATTGCTGCTGTGAGAGTTCAGAGAGATTGTATTTGTATTGTTGTACCCGCACCATATCCGCTTTGAGCGGAGCCTTGTTTTGAGCAATAGATGTTTTGATCTTCTCTTGCATTTTCTTGATCCGGGGTAATTGCTCTTTGAGCGCCGTTTCTTTGGCAAGGAGCTCTTTTCCTTTTTCTTGAATCAGGATATTTTCTTCTTTGAGTTTGAGTTCCAGGGTATCGATTTGGTCTTGATAGGAGGAGATCGATCTGGGATCGATGATGAGGTTGTTGCCATCTCCTATTATGGTTTGAATCGTGATGGATTTCAGTGCGGTGATTTTGGCATTGGAGTAGAGGGTATCGATGGTCACATGATCGGCAAAAATCTCTCCTCCGAGCATTTGGCTCACATGGACGTTTTGCGCTTCAACTTTTCCTGCTTCTAAAACAGTAATGGTGGCATTTTTGGCTTTTAAATCTCCCCGATGGAGATGAATGGTTGCATTCTCTTGTACTTCAATGAGGGATTTTTTATGCGTTTGAGAACCAACGGTAAGATCGTAGGCTTGAATTTTGGTATTGCTGCCGACAGTCCCTTTGACATCGAGGGTTTGAACATCGATGTTGACGCCTGAACCTACGGCGTCTTTGCTTTTATCTTTATCGACTATTTTGACATGTATCTGTTTGTCACTGCCGACTTGAATCGAGCCTGTATTACGAAAAGTCGCCCCTTTTAATCGAAGTTCCTGGGAGATGGAGAACACCCCCTCTTGGCGTTTAACATACCCTGATCGTGCGGCATAAAAACGGATAGAGCGGACGTCTTCCTCCGATCGGATCGTTTTAGGGTCTATGGTGATGGCTGTGGCATAGCGGATGAGCGGTTCAAATATGGGGATATATTCTCCCATGCAATTACGGCCGCTACGCCCGGGTGTAGCAAAAATATATTCAAGGATTAAATCATCGCATTGGACCCCTTCAATGAGATTGTTTTCATTTCCTTCTTTTTTGTAATGGAGTATGACATTATCATTGATGGGGTCGATGGGAGGAAAAAATTGAGTGACATTCATCCGATAGGGGGATTGGAGCGGGCCTTCTTTTTGAATCTTTAAAAGCAGCTTTTTGATTTCCAGATCGAGATCATTGTCTGTGATTCCGATGAGAAGACCTGAACGAAGTTTTTGTTTATGAATCTCGTTTTTGATGTATTCTTGAATCCCTTTTTTAAGCGGAATTTTTGAACGAGGATCAATAATGGCAATGGCCTTGGATTTGTGTTTGTCAAAAGCCAAAGAGAAGTGGAGGTTAAAATAAGGATGAGTCTTCGCAGCGTGAATGAGAAACTCATATTCTTGCCGAATTTCAAAGCTGGGATAGCGTATTTCTACTTCGGTTGTGACTTTTTCGAGTCGAGATTCCTCTAAAAGAAGCCATTGCTCATCCACTGTTCCACGATAGAATGTTTGATACGAAAGAAGTTCAAAATCGACTTGTTCCGTACTCTCTTTAGGAAATGCCTTTGCGAGGGCTTCTGCTAGAGAGGATGCTGTTACTTTAATGGCTTGCAATGCTTTTTATTCCTTGAATGGTTAGGGTTCTATTATGGAAACAGTATTGCACTCCTGAAAATTAAAATATTTTTCCAGTTCTGAATTATCCAATAAAATCGGGACAACAAGCAAGGATGCAATAACGGCTGCTATTGTACCAAAAATGAGTGAAACTCCTAAACCTCCAAAGACAGCATCACTGGCAAGGAGTGTCGAAGCCAAAATAATGGCTGCAGCAGTGAGAAAAATAGGTTTTGCACGGGTGGCTGCTGCGTAGGCAATAGCCTCTTTTTTATGCATCCCTTTGTCTTGCATCAGTGATTTGGTAAAGTCAATGAGCAGCAGTGAGTTGCGCGAACTGATACCGATGAGGGCAATAAATCCGATGAGCGATGTTGCGGTGAGGAAGAATGTATCGGTCACAAAGAGATCCATGATAAAGTGGCCGAAAAGCACACCGATGATGGAGAGAAAGCTTCCCAGCAATACAATCCCGCTGAGAACAAAGCTTTTGTAGTAGATGACCATCAATAAAAATATGAGGACGAGTGCGGCGATAAATGCACCTCCAAGATCGACAAACGTATCCAGAGTGACTTCCATCTCTCCATCCCAAAGCAATTCATACCGCTCTTTGGATGTTTTGTCGATGAGTTCGAGGTTAAAAAGACCGATCTTATGAATCTCATACTCATCCGTGAAGGTCGTTAAAATAGCATTGCGTGCATCCATCAGAGGGTACACTTGGGAGACCATATCGGTTTCGGCAAGGACATTGGTCATTTGATGAAGATTTTTTGTGACGATCATCGGATTTGATTTGACCGCTATTATTTCAACGACTTCGGTAAGGGGGACCATCATTCCCATACTGTTCATAAGTTTTAAACTGGAAAGTTTCATGGTGACTTCATCTATATTTTTAGAACTGAATTTTTTTCCCTCAGGGGAGAGGACTAAAAAGATGGGAATTTGTTCCGAGGCAAGCTTGGAATTTTTAACCGCGATGGACATCCCCTCGTAAGCCAGATATAAAATATCATTGACCTGTTTGATATCCAAACCGGAACGTGCGATTTTGTCACTGTTGACGCGCACTTCGAGTTTATCGATGATCTCGTCTTGCATGATGTCGATGTCCACAAGCCCCGGAGTTTTAACAAACACCTCTTTGATCCGAGAGCTTAGATGACGGATTCCTGCAGCATCATCCCCATAGATTTCCGCCACGATAGCTGCCATCGTCGGAGGACCAGCGGGAGGTTCGATAAACTTGATACTTGTTTGAGGATACAAGCTTTCGCACTCGTTTTGGATGATGGGTCGAAGGCGTTGCACCATCCTATAGGAAGGTTCGCTTCGATCGTGCTTTTTGGTCAGATTGAGGACGATTTCAGAGACGTTTTCATTGTTTTTGAAATGAGATCCTTTGATCAAACCTGCAAAATCCAAAGGAGACCCTGACCCTAAAAAGACTTCGATGTCGAGAGCTTCGGGCTCTTTTTGAAGCAGTTTAACAACACATTCACTGACTTGGCGGGTTTGTTCGATCGAACTTCCCGTTGGCAGATCGACGTATACCGAATAGGTATCATTATTTTTCCCCGGAAGCATTTTTGCCATGACAAGTTCCGTCGGGATCAGGGCAATCGAGAGGATAAAGGCACCAAGGGTCAGCCACAGATAGAGCTTTTTTTTAGAAGAATCCTTGAGGACACCAAGGAGGTAGTTTTCAAATTTTTGGTACATTAGTGTGCCTCATGTTTATCGGGTTTTTTGAGCAGCCGTACGGCGAGATAAGGGGTAAATATATATGCGACAAAGAGAGATGCGATAAGGGCCACGGGAACATTGGCGGGTATCGGTTTCATAAACTGCCCCATCATCTGTCCGACAAACGCCATGGGGATCATCGTAAAAATAATAGCAAGGGTCGCAATGTTGGTCGGGGCTCCGATCTCATCGGTTGCTTCGATCATCAGTTGATCGACATCCAGTTCGTGCGCATTGGGGGCGTGAAAATGACGGTGGATGTTTTCGATAACGATGATGGCGGCATCGACCAGCAGTCCCAGACTGAGCAAAAAGGCAAAAAGGGTGATCCGGTTGATCGTCTGCCCTGTGAGATAGGCGATAAAGAGGGTGATGGCTAAAATCGCAGGAACGGTGAACGTGACGATGAGCGACTCTCTCCATCCTAGAACAAAGGCGAGTAAGATGGCAATGATGATAATCGAGAGGAGGAGGTGAAAGACCAGCTCATTGACCGCTTCATTCGCCCGTTCACCGTCATTACGGGTAATGACATAGTGAATCCCTTTTGACTCTAAAAGCGGTTTGAATTTTTCAAGTTCCGTTTTAACCGAATCGGCTATATTGACCGAATTGGTCCCTTGGAGTTTTGAAACGGTCAGGGTGATTTGATCTTTTAAGGATGAAAATTGTCCATCACGCTCTTTTGTGCTGACCAGGGCAGATTTGAAGTTCTGAATGTCTTGACCTGAGGTAACCGTGGCAACATCACGCAAATAGATAGCGGACCCGCCGTACTGGGCAATGATGATATTTCCCACGTCTTCGACACTGTCGATCGCGTTTCGCACCCCGATCATTATGATCTCATTGCTTTGGGTTTTTCCTTTGATCTCAGGGACATTGTACGAAAGGGCTTGAACCGACTGGACGATTTGCCCTAATGAGAGGTTGTAGCCTGAGAGACGATTGATATCGACTTGGACATTAAACTGATGTTTTTTTGCTCCCTTGATGTCGGTGACAGCAACGTTGGGAAGGCCATTGATGTGATGCTGGATCAATTTGACACGATCGTATAAAAGGGTAGGATCGATGGCAGGGTTATTGGAGTAAAAAGCTACGGAGACAATGGGGATATCGACATCAATGTCGAGCGGTTTGATAATCGGCTGCATGGCCCCTTTGGGCAATATGGCGATGTTCTGCATGATCTTATCGTAGATTTTGAGGTTGGAATCCTCTTTGGCTTCTCCGATGAAAAAAGCGGCATTGATGACGGCTACGTTGTCCATCGCCATGCCGTGTATGGTTTCAATCCCTTTGACTTCTTTGAGTTTGCGTTCCAGTGGTTTAATGATGACATTTTCGATTTCCGATGCCGTTGCACCGGGCATCGCAATAATGACCGTTGAACCGCTGACGACCATTTGGGGATTCTCTTCGCGCGGCATCATCATAAGGGAAATATAGCCTATGACAAGAAGAAAAATTCCTAAAATCGGAGTGAGCGGATTACGAAGAAAACCACGGGCGAGTTTTCCTGCTGTGTCTTGTGGCGCATAGGAGGGGTTATGGGATTTCACGTCAGATCCTAGTTGAGCTCAACAGTAGCGTACATTCCGGGATAGACGGTTTGTCGTGCACTAAAAGAGACTTTGATTTTAAACGTATGGGTCATAGGGTTGGTGCTTGGGACGACGGAACTGATGGTTCCAATCCCGACAAAACCCGTTGAAGGGATCGTTATTTTGACGCGTTTGCCGATTTGAGCCAACTTTAAACTGCTCTCAGCGACTTCCACTTCGATTTTCAGGGTACTCAGGTCTGAGAGGACGATAGCAGGCATTCCCGGCATGGCCATCTCACCCACTTTGATGTTTTTGGAAACAACTACGCCGTTGTTGGGCGCGACGATCCGCAGATATTGGTATTGATTGGTGATCTCTTTTTGACGCGCTTTGGCTTGCAAAACTTGCCGTTCTTGAATTTTGATGCTGTTTCTGAGATTTCTTTCGGCAAGTTCAAGGTTTTCAACTTCGTATCGGCTCACCATGTCTTGAGCGTATAAGCGTCGGTGGCGCTCGAGATTGACTTTGACATTTTCATACTGATTTTGAACCATTTGAAGAGAGAGTTCCGTTTGCGCTATCCCCATATCCACTTGTGTTTTCGCCGAATCGATTTCTCGGGAGTCGATTGTATAAAGGAGGTCGCCTTTACGGACACGAGACCCTTCGGAGACATTGACACTGGTGACAAATCCCATATTCCGGCTGGTAATCATTTTTTGATTATCGGAGATAACGACTCCTGAGAGGCTTAGACCGGCTGCACTTACAAAAGCAGTGAGGGTAAGAAGAGATAAAAAAAGTTTCATTGATGGACTCCGTTGCTTAGTTTTTCGAGGGCAAAAATACGCTCGTTTCGTCTATTTTTGACCGTTTGCAGTTCGATTATCTTTTCGATTTGAGCCGATTGTTTGATGATGAGATCACTCATCGATGTGAGGTGTTCGCGGTAGCGTGCCTCGTAGCTTTGGGTGATTTGGCCTGCGAGTTCACGTTCTTTTTCCAAGCTGGTGATTTGGTAGTCCAAACTTTCAATCTCCGTACGGATTTTATCCACTTGAAGAACAGTCCCTTTTTTGGCGAGTTCCATTTCGGTTGTGGTTTTCAGGCGATCGATTCGGGCTTTTTCTAAGGTTTGGCTGTCGATTCCGCCATTGAAAAGGTTCCAGCTGAGTTTGGCTCCGATCGTATAGGCCGCATGATCGCTAAAATCTCCTAAAAAGGTGTCATCGGCACTCGATGCTTCGGCGAATGCCCCCAGTGTCGGTAGAAGTGGGGCGTAGGCAGCATCGACCATAGAGGATCGAATCTCCAAACCGTGGGAAGCTTTTTTCAGGTCATTGTTGTTGGCGATTACATCGGATTCGCGGATAGACGTTGTGGCGCGGTCGTCACTGGGCAGGGTAATTTCTGTAATGGTCTGGTTGAGCAAAAAGCTGAGATAATGGTAGGTGAGTTTCTTATGGGCTTCCATCTCTAAAATCATACGATCGACATTGGCTTTTTTGGCGTCTACTTCGAGGAGATCGACTTTTTTGGCGTATCCCTCTTTGAGCATTTCTTGGGTCGTCTTCTGAAGCGTCGCAATGTTTTTTTGAATCTCTTTGAGCTGTATGAGGGAGTTCTCAAGAAGGGCCATATCGTAGTAGCTTTTACGTGTTTGGTAGATTTTTTCTGCGGTTACATTGGCGGTGTCAAGCTGTTTGATCTTTTCCATCTCTACGGCAATTTTTTCATAACTGCTGAGTTTCCCCCCCGTATAAAGGGGGATAGAATACGTCAGTTTGCTTTGAAAAAAGTTTTGATAACCGGGGTAATTTA
>DASUNE010000034.1:0-4564 GCA_036277315.1 Sulfuricurvum sp. | reverse complement strand
CTTGCTCTATAGCCTTCGCCATCCCTCCATCATACGCTACCGCTCCATTAGTTCTCACATCATCACGTCAGGTTTTAATGCATTGCCGATCATTGCCGTAAGTGCTTTTTTAATCGGTATTGTGGTCGCGTTTCAAAGTGTCGTCCAACTCCAAAAATTCGGTGCCGATATTCTTATCGTCGATATGATCGGAATCTCTCTAACACGCGAACTTGCTCCCCTTATCACCGCTATTGTTATCGCAGGACGAAGCGGTTCAGCCTTCACGGCCCAAATCGGCACCATGAAAATGACCCAAGAGATTGATGCGATGAAAACCATGGGATTTCATCCCCATCTTTTTTTGGTTTGGCCACGCGTGATCGCCTTGATGATCGTTTTACCCTTGCTGATATTTTTTGCTGATATTATTGGAATCTTTGGAGGGATGGTGATTGCTAACACCCAATCGCATCTCTCCTTTAGCGAATTTATCAACCGCCTGCAAGGGGCATTACCGATTAAGCATTTCATTATTGGAATCGTCAAAGGACCTTTTTTTGCACTTTTAATTGCACTCGTTGGTACCTATCGGGGATTTCAAGTCTCATCGAGCACAGAGAGCATCGGACAATACACCACCCAAAGTGTTGTCAATGCCATTTTTCTCGTTATCGCGTGCGATGCTCTTTTCTCTATCCTTTTAACTGAGCTCAAATTATGAACATCATCGAAGCCCGAAATATTGTCACCGCTTTTGGAGAAAACCTCATCCATGACAATGTCAGCTGCACCGTTCGAGAAAACGAAATCTATGCCCTGTTAGGGGGAAGCGGATCGGGTAAATCGACCTTGCTTCGAGAGATGATCATGCTTGAAAAACCCCGAAGCGGCTCTATCCATGTTTTTGGAAATGACCTCGCAAAATTATCTCTTGCAGAGGCACAAAAATTGCGGAGCAAATGGGGCGTACTCTTTCAATCAGGAGCACTGTACTCCTCTCTAACTGTGGGTGAAAATATTGCTCTTTTATACAAAGAGTATACGGATCTCCCCAAAAAATTGATTCATGAACTTATCCGACTAAAGATCGATATGGTTGGTTTGCCGCAACATGCCATCAATCTCTACCCCAGTGAGCTCAGCGGGGGGATGGTCAAACGGGCGGCACTTGCGCGTGCTCTCGCTCTTGATCCGAAACTGCTGTTTTTAGATGAGCCAACCTCCGGTCTCGATCCGCTTAGCTCACGCCAGTTTGACACACTTATCCAACAATTGCGTGATCTTCTCGGACTGACGGTGGTCATGGTAACGCATGATTTGGATACCATCCATCACATCGTGGATCGTTTCGTATTATTAGGAGAAAAAAAAGTGATCGCAGAGGGAACCCTCAATGAAGTTCTCATGGTCAAGCACCCCATTATCGATTATTTTTTTCAAAAGGAGCCTCATGGAATCGAAAGTTAACTATACGCTCGTAGGAGTTTTTGTCCTTTTATTGACCAGCTTTCTCATTGCTTTTGCTTTCTGGCTTGGAAAGCACAATGACGACGAAAATCAATATCAGCAATTTAAAGTCTACATCACGGAATCCATCTCCGGTCTCGCCCCAGAAGCAACCGTCAAGTTTCACGGTGTGGATGTCGGAGTTGTCGAAAAAATACAAATCAATCCTGAAAACAGTGAAGAGGTAGAGTTGATTTTAAAAATCAAAAAAAATACGCCAGTCAAAACAGATTCCACGGCAACGCTGAAGTTTTTCGGGATAACGGGACTGGCTTTTATCGAAATCGGCGGTGGTGCTAAAAATTCACCGCTGCTCATCACAAGCGATGAGCACATTGCCATTATCCCCACCGGTCCCTCAATCATCAAGCGACTCGATGAGACATTAAGCAGTGTCGCCATCAAACTTTCAGACACTCTCGATCGTACCAATGCCATAATGAGTGATACCAACAGCAAAAACTTTTCTTCTACTCTTGAACATCTAAAAATACTCACGGTACGCATGAACAATTATCAAGATGAGATTGATACATTACTAAAGAATTCCATACAAACCGGAAAAAATATCGATCAAGCCATGATCAAAGTAGGTAAATCTGCAGACAGTGTCGGTACCTCCATGGATACCTTTAAGGTCACCATGAGAGACAGCCTGACCCCGACCATGAAATCATGGGAAACAACCTCTCAAAAAAGCAATGCCCTCATCGAAAAGATCGAAACGTCTATGGAGCGAGGAGACTATGATCTTAAGTCGATTGCTTCCGATTCCACCGTTGAACTCAACGAACTTTTAGTCCAATCCAAAGCACTGCTTATCGAGATGGAACTCACCCTTAAATCATTACGAGAAAGCCCCTCCGATTTGATTTTTAAAGAATCCAAACCCAAACCGGGACCGGGAGAATGACCATGAAAACGATTTTTTTAGCCGTAATTGCTACTTTCCTATTCACAGGATGCTCGACACTTGTACCGCAAGTCAATGAATTCTCGTTGTTAACGATAGGAGAGACTTCAACCCAAAGCGCCACCATTACAGCCTCTTCCAAGACATTGCAATACCAGCGGATCAAAGCACCGGCTTCGTTATCCTCCAAAGCGATTCTCTACACAAAACACGATCAAGAAGTAGGAAGATATCTCTACAGTTCATGGAGTGATACCCCCGCATCCATGATGGAAAGCTCCACCATTAGGGCAGTGCAAGAAAGCCGATTATTTGCCAATGTCATACCGAGTCATTCTCAATCAAAAGGGGACTATTCCCTCGAATCCGATCTAAATGCCCTCTATCATCAGATACATGACTCGTCAACAAGCGAGGGGTTAATTGACATAACCTACCGTTTAATCGACAGTAGAACACGTCAATGCATCGCAACAAAACGTCTTATTATTACCTATCCAGCAGATACGCAAGATGCCAAAGGCGGGGTAAAAGCGCTTAAAAAAGGGATGGATACGCTTCATAAGCAAACCATTCAATGGCTGAAAACAACAATCGATACAAAAAAATTATAATGAAGAAAGAAAGAGAGAAGTAAAAAATAGTTCCCGATCGGGAACTACAGAAGAGTTATCCGCAAGAAGGGACGTTGCCTGAATCCGAAGCGTATTCAAATAAGAAATCGCGTAAATCTTGTGATTGACCTTTAAATCCTTCACCATTAAAAAATGGTTCAGCTTTTGTTCCAACGTGTGCTTTAGTAATTTTTGCACCGCCATCAGCAAAAAGTTCATCCCACTCATCTTGTGTATGCATTGCAGCACCCTTAGTACCATTGCCGTGACAATTCTTACAGGTTTTCAAATAAGCTTTTTGACCTTTTTTGACATCAGCAGATGCACTCGTTGCCATCATACCAACAGCAACAAGCGTTGCAAGTAAAAATGAAGTTGATTTCATCATACGATTTCCTTTTATTTATTATTTGAAGTATCATATCGCACAAAAAATAAATGGACGATTAATAAATCACATTGATATCAGACTTCTTCTTCTTCAACTTTTTCTTTAACCTTATTCGCTCGCACTTCTAAGCGAATCTTATCCTGACGAACTTTTCGGTAGGCTTTATATTGAGCTTTTTTAAGCGCTTCGCCCTCAAGAGACACTTCGGCACCGATTTCTGACGCACTTAATCCCGCCTCATTCATCATAATCATCCGTAGCTCTTTTTTGGTCAAATGACGCTTCAATGACGCATACAGCTCTCGCTCATCCTCTTCGATTTCAACGGCGGCACACTCGTATAATCGTACCAACATATCACGAATCGTTTTTTCCGGGTTATAGCGTAACCATAAAGAATTTTCCAGCATTAAATAAAAACCTTTGTAATAATTTGAGTGAGGTCCTTGGTGTCAATAATGACATTGGCCTCTTTTTTGAGAATCTCTTTGGCGCAAAATGCGATTCTCGTCCCGGCATGAGCAAACATCGATCGATCATTGGCTCCATCACCGATCGCCATTGTTTCCTCTTTGGTAATCCCAAAAAGTTCTTGCAGACGTAACAGCATGTCTCCCTTCGAAAAATCAAACATCATGTCTCCGCCGACAAGACCTGTGAGCTTTCCCTCTTTTTCATGTAAGACATTCGAAAAATCGGCATCATACCCAAGGATGCTTTTTGCATGAGACGTCGCCGAGCGAAAACCGCCGCTAAAGCAGACAACTTTAATCCCACGTGCTTTAAGTGCCGCAATCGTTTCCACAGCCCCATGCATATAGGGGAGGTTGTGACAAATCTTTTCAACTTTGGAAAACTCCAACCCTTTGAGCAAACCGACCCGTTGTTGGAGGGACTCAAAAAAATCGAGTTCTCCATTCATCGCCCGCTCGGTAATGGCGCTTACCTGAGGTCCAATGCCCAAAGCTTCCGCAAAAAAATCGATGGTCTCCCCATCCATTAACGTTGAATCAAAATCAAATACTGCTAACTTAATCAAAAGACATTATCCTCTTTGTTATAATGACGCAATTATATCCAAAGGCATCTTTTGTTTGAACCTTTTATCGATAAACTGCGTCACGGTACGTATATAACCCTAGAAACCACCCCATCGCG